>NZ_JAVRHP010000016.1:0-51143 GCF_031846505.1 Autumnicola edwardsiae | reverse complement strand
CTTCGGGATCTTGGGAACACGGTAATTGTTGTGGAACATGACGAAGATATTATGAACGCGGCAGACGAGATTATTGACATTGGCCCGGAAGCAGGGACTCACGGTGGCGAAGTGGTAGCCACAGGAACTCTAAAGCAAATTCTAAAATCTTCTTCCCTGACAGCAAAGTATCTTAACGGGGAAATGCAGATCAAAGTTCCGAAGAAAAGAAGAACTTCAAAGCAACAAATAACCGTGGTTGGTGCACGGGAAAATAATCTCAAGAATATCGATGTTACTTTTCCGTTGGGAATATTTACAGCAATTACAGGTGTTTCCGGAAGCGGAAAAAGTACTTTGGTTAAAAAAATTCTCTACCCCGCTGTTCAGAAAGAACTTGGCGGCTATGGAGAAAAAGCAGGACAATTTACAGAAGTAAAGGGAAATTTTAAGAACCTTGGAGTAGTCGAATTTATAGATCAAAATCCTATTGGCAGGTCTTCGCGTTCCAATCCGGTGACTTATATAAAAGCTTATGATGATATCCGGAACTTGTTCGCAAATCAAAAGTTATCTTCAATAAGAGGTTATAAAGCCAAACATTTTTCATTCAACGTAGATGGTGGGCGCTGTGACACATGCAAGGGAGAAGGTGAAGTTACTATAGAAATGCAGTTTATGGCCGATGTTCACCTGGAATGTGAAGCCTGCAACGGAAAAAGATTTAAAAAAGAAGTCCTGGAAGTTACTTTTGAAGACAAAAATATAGATGATATCCTGAATATGACCATTGATGATGCTACTGCTTTCTTTGGTGAAAAAAATCAGGATAAAATAATGAGAAAACTTAAGCCGCTTCAGGATGTGGGACTGGGATATATAAAGCTGGGGCAAAGCTCATCGACTCTTTCTGGTGGGGAAGCTCAACGAATTAAGCTTGCATCTTTCCTGGTAAAAGGAAATACAAAAGAGAAAGCCCTTTTCATTTTTGACGAGCCAACTACAGGATTACATTTTCATGATATTCAAAAACTCTTGCAGTCTTTTAATGCTTTAATTGAAAAAGGACATTCGGTGGTAGTTATTGAGCATAATATGGACCTTGTAAAATGTGCAGACCATGTAATTGATCTTGGGCTTGAAGGTGGAGAAAAAGGCGGACATTTAATTGCTGAAGGAACTCCGGAAGAAGTTGCGAAAAACAAGACCTCCTACACTGCAAAATATCTGAAGGAGAAAATCTGAGCAAATTAGAAGTAAGAAGGAAGGATAAAGAGTTTTCTATAATGTCACTAAATTATTTACCCTTTCAAACTTACATTAACCTGAAAAAGGCAACTATATTCAGGCAGGGGTCAGACTCTGCAATCTGAACTCCAAACTTTACACTGTCAAACTTTGGCACACACTTTGTTTTATTTATAGAGACTTCACAGGTCTTTAACTTAAAACAAAGAAATCATGAAAAACTTTACTCTTTTAGTAGCCATTTTCTTTGCAGGATGGTCGGTTTCGGCTTCTGCAGGAGCTACACCTTCACGGGCTTACAACGAGTCCTTCATTTTTGTTGAAGGAGGAGTAGAGTTTGCTGTATATCCTAACGGGGAGTTTGATTTTTATTACAATCCGGAGTTTAGGAGAACAAATATTGTAAATATTTCTACCCCAAATGTAAATATCAGTTATAATGCAGGATATAATTATGACCCGTACATTCAGTATGATGATTACGGTGCAGTAATTCAAATTGAAAATGTTCCGGTATTTTACGATTACTACGGAAGAATTATCCAGGCGGGAAATATTTTAATTGATTATAATAACCACGGGCGTGTAGCACGAGTTGGTAACCTGGTGGTACATTACAACAGGTTTAATAGAATTTCCAATTATAATGGCTATATCAATAACTATAACAGGTATTATATACACAGGCCATGGCATTCATTTTACACCAGGCCGCATTCCAACTACAGTGTAGTCTTCAACAGCCCGTACAGAGCATATTATCAGCCATCGAGGGTAACTTACAATCAATACGTTACCTACTACAACAATAATTACAGGAATACCTCTTATACTAAGGACTTTTACAGGCCGAACCAGAAGGCGGTGGTCTATAACAGGGGTCGCAGGGTTACGGAACAACGTGATGTTAGGAATGAAATACGGAATTCTACTACTAGAACCGAAAGTAATATTGCTGAAAGAACAAGGACGGCAAGTCCTGAAGGAAGAAGAACTGTGGCCGACAGAGGAAGTAATAGCAGGACCAGTACTAATCTGGAAAACCGAAGAAGAGCTATTGAAGATATGAGAAAATCAAGAAGCACTTCTTCAAGATTTGAGAGCAGTACGAATTCCAGAGGAACTGAAACCAGATCTGCTGCAACTCCAAGAAGGTCTGAAGTTTCTGAAAGAACTGTAAGAAGAAATTCTCATTCGGCAAGAAGTT
The DNA here is from genome assembly GCF_031846505.1 of Autumnicola edwardsiae. Taxonomy (NCBI): domain Bacteria; kingdom Pseudomonadati; phylum Bacteroidota; class Flavobacteriia; order Flavobacteriales; family Flavobacteriaceae; genus Autumnicola; species Autumnicola edwardsiae. The sequence continues at coordinate 48,709 of NZ_JAVRHP010000016.1, read as the reverse complement.
CCTCCCCGGCACGAACAAGTGCCCCTGTACAGCGAAGCGCGACTGTAAGGTCTTCAACTTCAGGTAGAAGTTCTGCCGCACAGCGAACCACGACGAGGTCCAGAAGTGAAAATTCAAATTCTTCGTCTTCCGGAAGGAGTTCGGCACGGAATGTGAGAAGTAATAATTAAAATGTTCATAATTTAGTTTTTTGGTTGGTTAGTTGGAAAACCCCCATGGATGTCGAAAGGCGCCTGGGGGTTTTCTCTTTCAGGTACTTACCGGCTCGTATACTTCCGTAGAAGTTCATTAAAATCTGAAGAAAAATTGAATTTATAGGCCAGCAGCAAATAACAAATACAGATGAGTCCCGACTTTAATCCAATATTTATAATAGGATGAAATGGGAATTCCCAGAAATAAAATACTGCACATAAAATTCCTATAACCAACAATATCAGCCAGGTTTTACCGGTGAAGGGGTGAATCTTAAACTTGTTAATTACGAGAAATATCTTAGTGCTGTTATAGATAAAATATGCAAGAAAACTCGCCATAGCCGCGCCTTCAATTCCAAAAATCGGGATAAATAAAATATTCAGAATAAAAGCAAGTACCGCCAGGCATACTCCTATTCCCAGTACCAAACGATAGTAGTCTGAATTAAATAAAATACTGTTGTTATTTCCCAGAAGATTGTCGTAAAGTTTAACGAGGGAGATGAGTAAAACTACCAGCACACTTAGTTTATATTCTTCAGGAATTAACTCGTAAAGTTGGTTGAGATTAGTGATAATAAGGATAAAAATAATCCCGCTTACAATCAGCAGGTTTACAGAACTTCTTTTATACAAATCCCGCAGACCTTCCCTGTCCCTGGTGTTCAGCAAATTGGCGGTCATTGGGTGGGTGATCTGGTGCATTGCCTTTTGCGGAACTGAAATTACGGTGGCAATGTAGATTCCAATTCCGTAGATCGCCACATTTTCAATTGGCAGATAATATTCTATCATAATCTTATCAAGGTCCAGCAAAACCATAGCCACCGAGGATGCCAGAAGAATAAGGGAAGTATATTTAAGCACCCGGACTAAATTCCGCGGAAATTTAAAGCTAAAATTGGGTGTATAAAGTGCGAAAGCATAGATTCCCATTGCAATGGATCTTAGAACAAAAACTCCGGCGATACAATAAATAAATTCGGAAACATTTATCCAGCCGAAATAAACCGCCAGGAGCAGTAGACTTATGCAAAACCTATGGAAAACTTCTTTCATAAAATTGCCAAAAACACTTTTATAATAAAGTTTGGACCATGAAAAAAAGATCTCAAAATAGGCCGTGGCAACTGCTATAACAAAAATCAGCCAGATATAAGGTTGTACAAGTCCGTTCCCGTCTGAGAAATACTGAAGGAGAAGATCGTACGAAAATAGTCCCAATAAGCCAATAATAACAGCTACGGCCAATGGCAACAGTAAAGCGAGATTAAAAAGCCGGTCTTTCTCCTCTTGTGTTTTATAAGAAGTATAAAATTTAATTAAGGTACTATTCACGCCAAATGCCAAAAAAGGCCAAATTAGATTAGCCGCCGAAAGCAAAAAGCTAACAAGTCCGTAATACTCCTGTTCAAGAAAATAGGTAAACAAAAAGAGCGTATTAATTGCTCCAATACCAAACCCAAAGTATGTGGTAATCAGGTTTTTAAAAGACTGGTTGATTATAATCCCCATTTAAAGCCAAGTTTGCTTGAGTAATTTAGCCAAATTGGCTGTAAGTGCCTTGCGGTGGTAATTCTGGATATTTCTGGACTCCACTTCCAGTCTTCCTTCTTTAAATTGGCTGTACAGCTTCAAAATATGACTCTTCAACTCTTTTTCTTCTGAATATCGGAAAAAAGTACCAGCCAAAGTCTCATCCAAAATTTGGCAAATATCCCACTCTGCAGGCCCCAACGCCAGGATTGGACGTTTCGCTGCCATGTATTCAAATACTTTTCCCGGAATTATTCCTTTGGTTTCCTGGCTGTCAATTTCTATTAAAAGAAGCACCTGACTTCTTCGCTGAAGTTCTATTGCTTCAGCATGAGGGACATATTTTTGAAGCCTTAAATGCTTTTCCAGACCAGCAAACTTAATGGAATCCAGCACATCTTCACTTACGGCTCCAATTAGGTTTAACCTAAAGTCATTAGCAAATTCTTTATTTTCTGAAATTAACTCCTCCAGGCATTTCCAAAGATTTTCAGGATTTCTGCCAGAGAGTAGTGACCCAATATGCGAAAAGGTAAATTTTTTATCCAGTTGAACATCATTTTCCGCAGTTTTTAAATCGAAACCGTTGGTGATTACAGTCACCGGTCTCGTTGTTTTTTTCTGAAATTCCGCCCTTGTGGTAAAACTGGTAGTGATAATGTGATCTGCAGTATTCAGCACTTCCTTTTCCAGCGCCAGATGCTTCTTTTGGGAAGATTTTGAAAGCCTCAGCTTATCGTGATAGCCAATCTGCGTCCAGGGGTCCCGAAAATCAGCATACCAATTTATATTCAGATCTTTCTTTAGCTGAAGGCCTATAAGATGCAGGCTATGTGGTGGACCGGTAGTGATAATTGTGGTTATTTGCTGCTCTTTTAGAAAACGCTTCAGAAATTTAACTGAAGGCTTTATCCAGAATTTTCGGGCATCGGGGATAAAAAAGTTACCCCTGATGTATAGCATCATTTTCTGAAGAAAATTCTGTTTTCCTTCTTTAGCAATTATTCCGGAGCTAATCGTCTCTGTATTTTTTTTAGAGAAGATCTTTGCGAGGGAATAAGGTTCAAAAATTCTTTTTTGAACAATTTTACTATTCTCAGGAACTTCAGAAGCAAGACTTTTATCGGTTAAAGGATAGGTGGGATTCTCCGGAATATAAACAACGGGTTCAACACCAAATTCGGGAAGATATTTGACAAATTTAAGCCAACGCTGTACGCCGGGTCCGCCTGCGGGAGGCCAATAATATGTAATTATGAGGACCTTCTTCATTCACTACTCCTCCTCTTTTTTCTTCCTCTTAAAACCATAAAAAATTCCGCCTAGAACAGAAAGAGCAAGAATAATAGAACTGGCGAGTGTAATTTGGCTTCCGGTGTTGATGACTTCAGGTTCAAAACTAAAGGTCACGGTATGATCTCCGGCAGGAATATTCATCGCTCTTAATACGTAATTGGCCTGAGCATGCGGAACCTCTTCTCCATCGATATACGCCTGCCAGCCAGGCTGATAATAACTTTCAGAAAAAACCGCCAGCTGCTCGCTGTTAGAGGAAGTTTTGTAAACAAGCTCATTAGGCTGCTCACTTACCAGCTCAATTTGAGCCTGGGCATTAAAACCTACATTATCGCCCAAAATATCTTTAAAATCTTCATTTATTACAGCAGTATTCTGCAAGTCTACTTCTTTTAAAGCCAAAATTTCTTCATTAGCCGAATTTACCCACTCCACATTTTCAACAAACCAGGCATTGCCGTAGTTGTTTGGATTTTGTTGCGCCTGGACTCCTTCTTCTGTTGGAACAATAAAATATTTTACGTTCAGCATATTGAGAATTTCCATATTGTTTGAAGCAATGTAGAAGTCAAATAATTCCTGTATCCGACCCGGCTTGGCCCCGTGATAACCACCAATGGAATTGTGAAAATAAGATGCCCTGCTACTGCTTAAGGGATTTCCGGTGATATCATAAACCCGATATCGGGAATCGTCCTGCAAAATTTGCTGATCTGCCTGTGTAGCTTCAAAAGGACGTTCCATTTTCCTTGCCAGCACAAAATCTTCATTATTTACATAACGACGGTCCACGCCTACCAGATCGACTAAAAAGAGAACTGCAAATCCTGCAATTACAACTTTTTCTGAAATTTTTCCTTTTAGATAAAACCAGATAAGTGCTGCAGATAATAAAACAAATATTAAAGATCTTATGGTATCTGAAGTAAAAATAGCTTTACGATCTTCTTTTAGCGCACGCACAAAATCGATCCCTAGTTGTTCAATTAACATCGAATCCCCTGCTCCACTGAAGTCAAAAAGTACCGACTTCAGCAATAAAAATATAACGCTGAGGCCTCCGGTAATTATTGTGGCCCATTTAAGAGCTTCTACTTTCACCTCTTCTTTGTCGAACTTATTAAAGAGTTTGTACAGGCCGAAAATTGCCAAAAGCGGAACACAAAGTTCTACAATCACCTGGATAGAAGTCACCGCCCGGAACTTGTTGTATAGCGGAACATAATCGATAAAAAATTCGGTTAAAAAAGCAAAATTTTTACCCCAGGAAAGTAAAAGTGCTAAAATACTGGCTCCAACGATCCACCATTTTAGCCGGCCTCTTATTAGAAAAAGCGCAAAAACAAATAGAAAGATCACGCTGGCACCAATATAAGCCGGCGCTCCCACGTAAGGCTGGTCTCCCCAGTAGGTAGGTGCACCCTCAGCAAAACTTGCTGCCTGCGCAGGAGAAGCTCCCAAACCGATAATGGCATTGTAAACTTCAGAATCCTTACCAATATCTTCGGAATTTGATCCTCCCATAAACCTGGGAATAAAAAGATTAAAAGTTTCAGCTATTCCATAACTGTAACTGGTAATATATTCAAAATCCAATCCGGAAGCTGTTTTTTCCGATCCATCGGGATTAATAGTCAAGCCTGTATCTCCACGGGTACTAAAAGCAGTATATTCCTGAGTGGCAAGAAGATTCGTAGCATTGGCTCCAATGGCAAGAATTACAGCTACTACCATAATACCAAGTGACCTAAAATAGTGAGGAAGAATTCCTTTTCTAATGGCATCTATTAAGTAAGCTATTCCAAGGCAAATCACCAGCAATAGCAAATAATAGGTCATTTGGAAGTGATTTGCGCTAATCTCCAGAGCCATCGCAAATGCCAACAGAATAAATCCCCACCAGTTTTTTCTTCGGAAAATAAGAACAATACCTCCCAAAACCATTGGCATATAAGCAATGGCATGTGCTTTGGCGTTATGTCCAACGCCAAGAATAATTATAAGATACGTAGAAAAACCAAAGGCCAAGGCACCTAAAAAGGCGAGTTTGTAGTCAAGCTTTAGGCAGAGTAATAAGATATAAAAACCAAGAAAATATATAAATAGATAATCTGCAGGTCTTGGTAAAAACCGAAGTACCGAGTCCACATCTTTAATATAATTATGGGGATAACGTGCCCCTAGCTGGTAGGTTGGCATACCCCCAAAGGCAGCATCTGTCCAGTATGGCTCCTCCCCCGTTTGCTCCCTAAAATCGGTCTGTTCTCGGGCCATGCCCAGATATTGTACAATATCGCTCTGGTAAATTTCCTTACCCTGCAAAACCGGATTAAAATATGCTAAGGCAATAATTACAAAACCTGCAAGAACAAACAGGTGAGGGAGAAATTGTTTGAATTTAACCATCAATCAGATTTTAGTTTCAAAAGATATTCTGAAGAAAATTCGCTTCAGAATATTGGCCGAAATTTGACAATTTCAGCCGGTCACATTATACATTCCGGTTTAGTTCCAAACAAGTATAACCGGTGGATGGTTCGAAATTAATCAATTTCTTCGTAATCGATATACTCACCAACATCTTTGTTGGATTTCCTGCCTTTTCCCGGATTTTTATCAATACTTACTTTTCCTTCTTTTTCTTTAGTGGGCTGCTTATATTGATTGAATTGATCCTGAAACTTCTTACCCATCTTCTTCATGAAATATCGCAGAATGAAAGGACCAAGGAAGCGAAATATTATTTTTAATCCGAAGTATATAAGCAGGATAATTAAAATCGTCCTTATTATACCCGAAAATGATGCGTCGTACATGTTCTGAAATTTCTGCAAAAATAAAAAGATGAAGAGACAATTCCTGATTTTAAGAACTTAAAAAAATAATAATTTTCTGCTATCTTTGAGCGAATTAAACCTACCGCCATGCGCAAAAGCCTCATCTGCTTCACCATTATTTGTACTACCCTTTTTAATGTAAATGCCCAGTACACCGAAACCATCAATTCCAACCGGCCGGGAGAATCCCAGGGCGGCTTTGCTGTTGGAAAAGGGGTTTTGCAACTGGAAGCCGGAGCATATATGGGAAATGACGATCACGCGCTTTACCGGCAGGAAGCAGACATTCTTGGAGCTATGTATGGCTTACGTTTTGGATTTTTGACTGAGAACCTGGAACTGAATTTTTTTGGCTCCTTTCAGGATCAAACAACCACTTTAATAATCGGTAACAGGGAACAGGAGTCTGGGATAAGAAATTTTAGAACAAACACAATTGGCGCGAAATACCTGGTTTATGATCCCTACAAAAATGCGGAAGACGAAAAGCCGAATCTTTACAGTTGGAAGGCCAACCAGCGCTTTAAATGGAAAACCCTTATTCCTGCTATTTCCGTCTACGGAGGTGCTAATTTTTCTTTTGGAGACAATCCTTATTTATATCCAGGTGAATCCAATTATAGCCCAAAAGCGGCAGTTATCACCCAAAACAACTGGGGCAGATGGGTACTTGTAATGAATTTTATAGCAGATAAATTTACAGAAGAATTCCCCAGCTATGGTGCGATAGTTACAGTAACGCATGCTGTCACTCCAAAATTTGCAGTTTTCGGCGAATACCAGGGATATATAAGTGATATCTATGCTGATGATATATTGAGAGGTGGTGCCGCCTATTTATTACTGGACGATCTCCAGTTGGATATCTCCGGTCTTGTCAATTTTAAAGACACTCCATCGAGATGGCAAATAGCCGGCGGATTTTCTTATAGATTCGATTTTCACAGCGACGATGAAATTCTCGAAGATTCCTATGATAAAGCGAGCGATAAAAGGAGACAGCGGAGTAGAAATAGCGGCTTTCAGTAGTGGGTTGTGAGTGGCGAAGGTTAAAATGTAATTTTAGTCGAGAGACAAGAAATAAGACCGCTTCGCTGCAAAAAAAAAGAGGAAAGAGAAGAGAGGAAAATGCTCGGATCTCGCAGAAAATTTTAAAGCTTAATTTCTCGTATAGATCGAAAATTGTCGTTTTGAAGCCTTCATCTTTAAGAAAGAAGCAAGACCCAAGAGAAAAGATCGCTACTCTAAAATTATTTTCTGCGGAAATCTGCGCCATCTGCGGGAGAAATTGAGAGTTTTCGTTTATATTGAAAATTTCAATTTTAAGTCTCTCAAGTTTTAGAAGCACTCTGACGACTGATATGCAAGAAGAGTGCAAAGGAAAAAATCCTCTTCAGTTACTCACAATTGAGCTTCTGAAAAGGAATTTTTTATTTTTTTTAAAGGGATAAAACAGTTTCAGTTCTAGAAAAATCCTTGTTCTCCGTTAAAGAAAAGCATTACTGCTGCTACAAGGATAATAATGAGGATAGATACCGCTACATCAATCCAATTGTAACTATTTTTATTGTTAGCTTTTTCTTCTTCAGAAATAGTTTGAAAAGTAAGGTTGAAGATTTTCTCTTTTGCAGGTAAACTGGTAAGTAAGCTCACTACGGTGATCAGGATTACACAGAAGAGGAAGAACCACGCTGCAAACGTAAGGAAATTTATATCTCCCAACAGAAACAGAAAACCTTCAGGATCCAGTGAATCCTTCATTAGTTCCAGTACAATTCTTAGGGCACCTACAATAAAACCTACCATAAGGGTAATAAATGCCCCCTGGGCGTTTATACGCTTATAAAAGATTCCGAGTAGGAAAACCGCTGTAATTGGAGGTGCGATATAAGATTGTACTTTCTGCAAATATTCATACAAAACCCCAGAGATATTTGCCATAATAGGAATCCATATAATTCCAATAATAACGATAATTACGGTAGCTATTTGCCCTGTTCGTACCAGTTTCTTTTCCGGAGTATTTGGTTTCAGTTTCTTATAAATATCAACAGTAAATAACGTGGAACAGGAATTAAACACTGAAGCAAGGGAACTCATTAAAGCCGCCAAAAGTCCCGCAGCCACGAGTCCGCGTAAACCTGAAGGCAATAAATTACTCATTAAAACCGGAAAGGCCTCGTCCGGACTATCCCAATGTAGTTCCCCTCTCATCTTAAGCGTTAACGCGATAATCCCCGGAATAAGAAAAAGGAATACAGGAAGTAATTTTAGCAATGCGCCAAAAATAGTACCTCTTCTCCCCTCTTTTATATTCCTTGCGGTAAGTGCCCGCTGTACAATGTATTGGTCTGTACACCAGTACCAGATTCCAACAATTGTACTGGTAATCAACAACGAAGGCCACGGAAATTCAGGATCTGACGCTGATCGCCACATGTTAAGATATTCCGGAGTTACTGTTTCTGTCATGCTCGCCCATCCACCTACTTCATCTAAACCGATAAAAGTAAGTGCTGCTGCACCTACAACAAGCATTACCGCCTGTAGCGTTTCCGTATAGACCACAGCCCGCATTCCTCCAAGTACCGTGTATAAACCTGTTAAGATTACAGTGGAAAGGGCCCCCGTCCAGAAATCTATACCGAGCAAAGCTGAAACAACCACCCCACCGGCGTAAATTGTAACCGAAATTTTGGTAAGCACGTAAGCGATAATAGAGAATACCGAAAGTACCCAACGTGAACGGGCATCAAATCTTTTTTCAAGAAATTCCGGCATCGTAAACACTCCACTCCTGGCGTAAAAAGGAAGAAACACCCAACCAAGAATAAGCACCACCCACGCCTGAATTTCATAAATAAGCATGGGAAGTTTATTTCCGGCACCGGCACCCGCCAGTCCTACAACGTGCTCTGATCCTATATTGGAAGCAAAAATAGAAGCGCCAACTACAAACCATCCCACATTTCTTCCTGCCAGGAAATAATCTGCGGTATTCTCCTGCTTTTTACGTATTACCCAAATTGCAATACCCGCAAGAACCAAAAAATACAGGCCTACAGCAATCCAGTCAAAAGTATCCAAGGTCTGCATAAACCTATTTTACAGAAAATCTAAAACTGGTATTTGAAGTATATTTTTCTCCCGGCTCAAGTACTACAGAAGGAAAACCTTCCTGGTTAGGAGTATCTGGGTAATGCTGGGTTTCAAAGCAGATCCCGGTTCTTTTTTCATAATTACCACCACCTTGTGCAGGCAAACTTCCATTGAGGAAATTTCCAGTGTATAACTGCATCCCGGGTTCGTCTGTAAATACCTCCAGAAATCTTCCACTATCAGGCTCATAAGCTGAAGCTGCCATTCTCATTCCGCTATCCTGATTATTTAACACCCAGTTGTGGTCATAACCGCCACCCCTCATAATTTGCTCATTATCGGCATTAATTTCTTCACCCACTGCCTTTGGCTCACGAAAATCAAAGGGAGTACCTGCTACTTCCCTTATTTCTCCGGTGGGAATAAGGCTCTCATCTACCGGTACAAATTGATCTGCATTAATTGTTACGATGTGATCCAGAATAGTCTCGCTAAAATCTCCGGAAAGATTAAAGTACGCATGTTGAGTAAGGTTAACTATCGTTTTCTTATCTGTAGTAGCTTCATATTTTACATCTAAGGAATTGTCGTCGGTTAGTGTATATGTTACTGTAGTTTCAAGCTTTCCGGGATAACCTTCTTCCATGTCTTCACTGGTGTAGGTAAGCTTTAAAGAAGATGAATTTTCTCCTTCTTCAGGAGTGGCATCCCAAATCACTTTATCAAATCCTTTCTCTCCTCCATGCAGGTGATTTTCACCATTATTCTGAGCAAGTTCATATTCCTCCCCGTCCAGAGAGAATTTTCCGCCGGCAATCCTGTTTCCGTAGCGCCCAACGAGAGCCCCAAAGTATGGGTTGTCTTCTGAATATTGTTCTATGGTATCAAAACCTAAAACCACATCTTCATAATCACCGTTTTTATCTGGTGCCTTAAGGCTGGTAATCCTACCACCGTAGGTGATGATTTTAACTTCCATTCCTCCAGTGTTTTTGAGGGTGTACATCTCTACTTGCTCTCCCTGCGGAGTTGTTCCAAAATCTGATTTTTCTATCAAAACTTTCTGGTTTTCGGCAGTGTCTTCTGCCTGGTTATTTTCTTCTTTTTTTTCATTTTTACATTGCACAAATACAAGGGCTAATCCCGTAAGGGCAAAAGCAAAAAGAATTTTTCTAACGTTTTTCATTGTAGTAGTTGGTGTTAAGAATTACAAGCCATGCTGAAACAGATGGTAATAAGCTTCATTGGCATTAATTTTATCTTTAAAATCCCTCACTGCCGTTTTATCGTCTATTACCAGCAGTTCTATCCCGGCAATATCGGCAAAATCTTCCAAATATTCGGTAGTTAATGCCTGGGTGTAAACAGTGTGGTGTGCACCTCCGGCCAGGATCCACGCAGTAGCTGCAACATCAAGGTCTGGCTTGGCATCCCACAGTACACGGGCTACTGGTAAATTTGGCAATTCCTGAGGTTTAACTGCTTCAACTTCGTTAATGATTAACCTGAACCTGTTGCCCATATCTATTAAAGAAGCGTTTAAAGCGGGACCTTCAGGAGAATCAAACACCAGTCTCACAGGATCTTCTTTGCCCCCAATTCCTAAAGGATGAATATCACAGGTTGGCTTACCATCTGCTATAGAAGGACAAATTTCCAGCATATGCGAACCTAAAACGCAAGATTTTTCAGGTGTAAAATGATAAGTGTAGTCTTCCATAAAAGAAGTTCCAGGCTCTAAGCCTACCGCCATTACTTTCATAGCGCGTAATAAAGCAGCAGTTTTCCAGTCACCTTCAGCTCCAAATCCATATCCGTCTGCCATAAGGCGTTGTACAGCAATTCCCGGTAATTGTTTTAGCTGTCCAAGATTTTCAAAAGTATCTGTAAACGCTTTAAAACCACCTTCGTCTAAAAATGAACGTAATCCCAGTTCAATTTTAGCAGCATCCACAAGGGAACTTCTTTGAGCTCCTCCTTCTTTTAGTGCATCGGTAAGGTTATAAGAAGATTCATATTCTTTTAAAAGCGTATTTATATCTTCTTCGGAAACTTTATCAATATGCTCCACTACTTCTGAAGAATCGTAACCGTTAACAGACATTCCAAAACGGATTTGTGCTTCTACTTTATCACCTTCGGTAACCGCGACTTCACGCATATTATCACCAATCCTGGCAACTTTTAGATGTTGTAATTCGTCCCAGCCAAGTGCTACCCTTGTCCAGATTCCCAATTTCTTCTGAACACGATCAGATTTCCAGTGGCCAACAATTATTTTACGCTTTTTGCGCATTCTGCTCATAATATATCCGAATTCCCTGTCTCCATGAGCCGACTGGTTTAAATTCATAAAATCCATATCAATTTTATTCCACGGGATCTCAGCATTAAATTGCGTATGCAGGTGGCAGATTGGCTTCTTCAGAATGTTTAGCCCGTTAATCCACATCTTGGCAGGAGAAAATGTGTGCATCCAGGTAATAATACCTATACAATTTTTACTGGTATTCGCCTGAAGACATAATTCTGTAATTTCCGAAGGCGTTTTTACGGTGTCTTTATGGATTATTTTAAGAGGAATTTGAGAAGATCCGTTTAAGCCTTCAACAATTTCTTTTGAATTTTTGGTGACCTGGTTTAGGGTTTCTTCCCCGTACAAATGCTGACTTCCTGTGACGAACCAGATTTCTTTATGATCGATATTTGTCATTTTTTGATAAGTGCTTAGAGTATTATTCCTGACCGTAATAGGCGTTTTTGCCATGCTTACGCTCATAATGTTTCTTGATTAGTGAATCTTTTAGTCGTGGTGCTTCAGGATTTATCTGAAGAGTTAAATATGCCATTCTTGCTACCTCTTCAAGTACTTTGCTGTTATAGACGGCTTTTGCTGCATACTTTCCCCAGGTAAACGGCCCGTGATTGCCTAAAAGCACCATTTGCACTTCCTTATAAGAAAGATTTTTGTCCCTGAAGCAATCCAGAATTTGGATCCCGGTATTATATTCGTAATTTCCTGCAATTAAATCATCGCGCATAGGTGGCGCACAAGGAATATCTGCCGTAAGATGATCTGCATGAGTAGTTCCAAAAACCGGAATATCTTTTTGAGATTGTGCCCAGGCTACCGAATAAGTAGCATGGGTATGAGCAACACCACCAATTTCTTCCCAGTTTTTATAAAGATAAGCATGGGTTTTGGTGTCTGAAGAAGGACGCATTTCCCCCTCGATTACGTTGTTATCAAAATCCATAATAACAATATCTTCGGGTTTAAGATCTTGATAAGGAACGCCGCTGGGTTTAATAGCAAAAACTGCTTCTTTCCTGTCTACAGCGCTCACGTTTCCAAAGGTATAGATCACAAGGTTCAACGCATCGAGCTGCATATTTGCCTCATAACATTCCCTTTTTAATTCTTTAAAGCTGGAATTCATTGTTAAGTGATTTTCTGTTGGTTTTTTTGTCTATAAAAGAACTTAATTCTTTGTAGGCCTCCATCAAGTTTTCATATTCTGAAATCTTCGCATCTTCAGGATGATATTCTGCTTCAAAATCGCTACCTAAAGTTTTGCTTGCTTCGATAACATTTGAAAAAATTCCGGCAGCTACAGAAGCATAAATTGCTGCCCCCAAAGCCGGTGCTTCATCAGATTTCGCAATTTTTATTGGCTTTTTAAGAACGTTCGCCAAAGTTTGCATGATAAACGGAGATTTTCTTGCAACACCACCAATTCCTATTACACTGTCAATTTTGACTCCTTCCTGCTCAAATCTATCCACTATTTCTTTGGAACCAAAACAAATAGCATTAATAAGCGCTTTAAAAATATGTGGAGCCTTTGTTCCAAGTGACAGGTTAGAAATGGCACTTTTCAACTCCTGGTTTGCATCTGGAGTCCTTCTTCCATTAATCCAGTCCAGTGCTATTGGAATACTTTCTGAAAGTTCTATATCTTCAGCCTGTTCTGAAAGTTTTCTGATAAAATTATTTTCAATTTCCGATTTGAGATTATTTTTTTGTTCCGAAGAAAGTATTTCAGAATTTAAAACAAGATTATCTATTGGCCATGAAAGAACGTCTTTAAACCAGGCCAGCAGATCACCAAAAGCAGATTGCCCTGCCTCCAAACCAATAAAACCGGGAATAACCGAACCATCTACCTGTCCGCAAATACCACGAACGGTTTTATCTGCAATAACTTCTTTGGAAGAGACGATAATATCGCAGGTGGAAGTTCCCATTACCCGTACAAGGGTGTGCTTGTCTATTTTTGCGCCTACTGCACCAGAATGTGCATCAAATGTTCCTACGGCAACCACGCAGTCTGTTGTTAACCCCAATTTATCTGCCCATTCTTTGCTTAGATTGCCTGCAACCTCGTCTGAAGTATAAGTTTCGTTATACAATCTCCCGCGCAACTTTCCCAAATAAGGATCGAGCCTGTTAAGAAAATCTTCAGAAGGAAGTCCGCCCCAGCTTTCATGCCACATCGCTTTATGTCCTGCGGCACAGCGGCTTCTTTTAAAACTTTTCAGATCCTGATTATCAATAATATGATAAGTCATTAAATCGCAATGCTCCATCCAGGTGTAGGCCGAATTTTTCACATTATCGTCCTCCCGTATAATGTGCACTATCTTAGCCCAAAACCATTCTGAAGAATAAATTCCTCCTTCATATTTAGTAAAGTTTTCACCTCCCCAGTTTTCAGCAAGTTCATTAATTTCGTTCGCTTCCTTAATGGCCGTATGATCCTTCCATAAAACCATCATGGCATTCGGATTTTCTTTAAATTCATCCTGCAAAGCCAGCGGAGTTCCATCTTTGGAAACCGGAACAGGTGAAGATCCTGTTGTATCTATACAGATTCCTTTAACATCTGCTCCTTTTACCTTACTCTTTGCAATGACACCTTTTATAGTCTCCTCCAGACCTTCTATATGATCTAAAGGATGTTGTCGAAAACGATTACCGGAAGCATCGCAAAACAGTCTTTTCTTCCATCTTGGATACTTGTAAACAGCTGATGCCAGCTCCTCCCCGCTCTCTGTGTCGAGCAACACCGCTCTTACCGAATCTGTTCCATAATCCAATCCTATTACATATGCACTCATGGTATTTTGTATTTAAAGAACTATAAAAATTATTAAAACAGCAGGGTGCGTGGACTTAAAAGAAGAGAATTGTGGCTTTTGAAAAACTCCTCTTTAAAATTTTAATATAAGTCCTTATTCAGATTCCAGAACTATTACAGAAAAAGGAGGTATTGTAACCTGTAATTTTCCTCTTCTTAGTTTATAATCTTTAAATTCTTCAGGAGTAATTTTTTCTGCATTTTCGAAGGTATTATGATCCTGTAATTTATCTGAAGTTAAGATAGTCGCAGTCATCCCTTCTACATCCAGTTCTCCAAGATCTAACTCTACCTCATTTTCCTTTTTTGAGTCAATATTTACAAGTGAAATAGCAACCTTCCCGTCTTTTTTTGATGCGGAAATAGAAACAGCAGGTAATGATTTTCCGTTATAAGTATAATCCGGAGACTCAAAATTTACCGGAAGCAGTTGAGCTTCATGATGTACAGTGTACATTTTCATCACGTGATAAGTTGGTGTTAAGATCATTTGTTCACCCTGCGTCAACGCCACCGCCTGAAGCACATTTACTGCCTGGGCAAGATTTGCCATATATACTCTTTCACTATGATTGTTGAAAATATTTAAAGTGGCACCGGCAATCATGGCGTCCCTCACTGTGTTCTGCTGATAAAGAAAACCAGGATTAGTCCCTTCTTCAACATCATACCAACCACCCCACTCGTCTACAATAAGTCCTACTTTTTTCTGAGGATCATATTTATCCATTATAGCTGAATGTTTGGTTATGTACTCCTCCATTTTTAAAGCTTCGGTCATGGTAGCAAAATAGTGATCTTCAGTAAAATCTGAAGCAGGACCTTTATCATTCCAGTCAATTACCGAATAGGAATGTAGCGCAACACCTTCCATTAATTCAGGTGGAATTTCTTTCATCAGCACTTCCATCCAGTGATAATCATCTCCGCTAGGCCCTGATGCGATCCTGTACAATTTTGCATCCTTATCCCAGGAGGTCAAAAAAGTTGCATACTGCTTATAAATATCTGCATAAAATTCGGCGTCCATATTACCTCCACAACCCCATGGTTCGTTTCCCACTCCCCAGAATTTTACATCCCAGGATTCTTCCTTACCATTCTCTTTTCTGAGTTTAGCCATTGGACTCCCCGCATCGTGATTTACATACTGAATCCAGTTGGAGAATTCCTGAACAGTTCCACTCCCCACATTTCCGGCTAAGTACGGTTCTGCCCCCAGAACTTCACAAAGGTTCAGAAAGTTGTGGGTACCAAAGCTATTATCTTCAGTCACATCTCCCCACCATTGATTTACAATTGTTGGGCGATCTTCCTGCGGACCAATTCCATCCCTCCAGTGGTACGTATCTGCAAAACAACCGCCGGGCCACCTAAGATTAGGAATTTGCAAATCTTTAAGAGCTTTAATAAGGTCATTCCGTACCCCATCTGTATTTGGAATTGGGCTGTCTTCTCCCACATAAAGACCATCATAAATGGAACGACCTAAATGTTCAGAAAAATGACCGTAGATATGTTTACTGATAACGGGCGCATCTTCTGTGTTTTCAATAGTTATCTTTGTCTGGGCCTGTACTGAACTTATAAAGAATAGTGCCGACAGTATCCAAAGGGAATTAATGTATTTTTTTTTCATCTTTTTGTTATTAAAAAAATTTACCTGACAAAATCAGGACTTATTTGGTTCGTGATTTCCATCTACATAACTTTAACCTAAACGTAACTATTAATAAGTGTGAATTACACATTTCCAAATGTAATTAAACTTCAGCAAAAAAAACAAATTAAAATTTGCAATTCTTTAAAATACATCGCTCTAAAATTCTCAATCTGTTAATGAAGGCAGAGATATAAATTAAACTGTCTCACTATTTTCACTTTAAAGATTAAAAGCCAATCTTTGCGCTTTTCCAGTATATTGCTTTTTAAAATGATCCACAGCTACAACTCACAAGACAAAGCTTTACTCGCAGTAGATTGTATCATATTCGGTTTTGATAAGGAAGAATTAAAAATTCTTCTTATTAAGCGGGATTTTGAACCACAAAAAGGAAAATGGTCGCTTATGGGCGGCTTCCTTAAAAGAAGCGAAGACCTGGACCAGGCAGCAAACAGGATTTTACACCACTTAACGGGAATTAACAACGTGTATATGGAACAGCTGTACAGCTTTAGTAAAGTAAATCGCGATCCTGTAGAAAGAACAGTCTCCGTTGCATATTATGCTCTAATTAATACTGAAGAGCACAATGAGGAGCTCACACAGCAATATTCTGCCAAATGGTTTAATATTTCTGAAGCCCCGGAGCTCATTTTTGACCACGACAAGATGGTCAAAAAAGCAATTAGCAGGTTACGATACAGGACTTCAACCATGCCTGTTGGTTTTGAACTTCTTCCGCAAAAATTTACAATGCGACAGCTTCAAAAAATGTATGAGGCGATTTTAGGTGAAAAACTGGATAAAAGAAATTTCATCAACAAGATAAATGCACTGGATATTTTGCATAAAACGAATGAGAAGGATATGGAGTCTTCCAAAAAGGGATCCTTCCTTTATATGTTCGACGAAGAAAAATATAAAAGGAAAGCTGCCGATGGTTTTTCTTTTAAACTCTAAACCAACTTTGCAAAGTTTGGATAAAAAAATAACCCGCTTTCCAGCGGGTTATTTGATCACGAATTTACAATTGAATTAGCCTAAATTCATTACCTTATTAAAGGTATTACTTTTCGTCTTAATTTCAATCTCATACTCTCCTGGAGCAACCTTAGAGAAATCAAGTGTCTTAGAAACAACAGTTTCTTTATACATCATTGTTCCCATTAGCTCTCCGGAAGAATCATAGATACGTACTTCGGTAAGGCTTCCCTCAGGATTGGGTAAAGAAAATTTTACTTTTCTGTCATCTACTTTAAAAACCGGCTTAAAAACAACACCTGAAGTCTTTGCTTCAACAAACAATCCCTCTTTAGATTTGGTAATCTTCTTTGTATAGATGTGGAAATCATCTTCAAAATGAAGATAATAGATCCCTTCAGGTACATCTTCAAGGCTTAAAGCTCTGTTGTAAGACCTTCCATCCATCAATCCATCCCTGAAGAGGATAGCTCCATCCATGTCTTTAAGCGTTAGGGTAGCTCCTTTAACAGAATTTCCCACCTCCACTACAATAGACTTCTCATTTACTTTCACAGCCAATCCTTCAGCTGCAGAAACCTGTAAACTCATACAAAGTAAAAGAGTTACGACTGATAATCTGATTACATTTTTCATAATTCACAATTTTAAAGGTTAATAATCCTAATTCATTGATAATAACATAATCAAATGTACAGCGATTTATCCTATCATATTTGTCGTAAATATGCTAAAATATGTTCTATTTTGTCATTAATGATTACTTAACATTTAGTAAATGTTTAAATACCACATTTTATTGCTAATTTAGCAAACCTAATTCTATTAAAAATGAATTACATTAAATTCATCAAATAACCTGTTTATGTCAAAATCATTCAAACCAGCATACGAGAAAATAGAACCTACATTTGGCAGTTCTATTTCCTTTAGAACATATAATAAGGACCATCAAAATAAAAACAACAGTTTTTGGCACTATCATCCTGAAATTGAATTGGTCTACGTAAACGGGGGAACCGGCAAGAGACAAATAGGAAGCCATGTCTCCTACTATAGAAATGGAGACCTGATTCTTATTGGTCCTCACCTACCCCACTGCGGATTTACAGATAGTCTTACAGAACATGAAGCAGAAACAGTTATTCAGATAAAACAGGATTTTCTGGGAGAAGAGTTTTTTGGTATTCCCGAAATGAAAGGGATAAAAACGCTTTTGGAGCGCTCCCAAAAAGGCATCGTTTTTCACGGAGAGAATAAAAGGAATATCGGAAGAAAAGTAGAATCCCTCAAAAATTTAAATTCTTTCCACCGGCTCCTTGGTCTGTTGGATATCTTCAGAATGTTGGAAGAGGCAGAGAATTATACCATTCTTAATGCCCACGGTTTTATTCTGGAAACCGAACTTCAGGATAATAACCGTATAAATGTTGTATTTAATTTTGTAAAGCAGGAATATATGCGCTCCATTGGCCTGGATGAAATTGCCGAAATGGTAAGTATGACTGTGCCTGGCTTTTGCAGGTATTTTAAGAAAATTACGGGGAAGACCTTTACCCAGTTTGTAAATGAATACCGCCTGGCGCATGCGGCAAAACTTTTACACGAAAAGCAAATAAGTATAACAGATGTTTGTTTTGAATGTGGATTTAACAACTTCAGCCACTTTAATAAGCAATTCAAAAGATTTACAGGAAAATCTCCTTCCGCATATAGAAACGAACTAAAATATGCGGTTTCATAAAAAACAGCCGGAAGCAAAAAAGAAAACCCGTTTCAGCTGAAACGGGTTTTTATAAATGCTTGCAACAAATTATCCTTTAGGCATTCTCGTGCATAAAACGCTGTTTTTCCAGTAGTTCCTCTTCGCTTTCCACGTGATCTTCATCTGGCACACAACAGTCTACAGGACAAACTGCAGCACATTGCGGCTCCTCGTGAAAACCTTTACACTCTGTACATTTATCTGGAACTATGTAGTAAATTTCGTCACTTACCGGTTCCTGTGCCTCTCCGGCATTTGCTGCTTTTCCGTTAGGCAGGACCACATCACCTTCTAAATCTGTACCGTCAGCATATCTCCAGTCATCGGCCCCTTCATAAATCGCAGTGTTTGGGCATTCCGGTTCACAGGCACCACAGTTTATACACTCGTCGGTTATTACAATCGCCATAGTTTTTTTTATTTGTAAATTTAACTCCTATATCAAAATCTCCTTAGCTTTAAGAAAAATCTATAGCTTTTCTAACGCGGAAATTTTAATTTCGTTGCAAATTTAACGTCAAAAGCATTCATAACCAAATAAGGCAATGACATTCCACGATAGAAAATCAAATTTTATAGAACTCGGAAAATTTCTTGGACAATTTTCACTTACTACTGAAGAAAAATCAGAAAACACCGTTGAGTATGAAGGATTTTATAATGAACTTAACCAGAAAATTGACACTGCCATTCATCACAACGGATGGTTTACCCGGGAGAATATAATTTTCGCGCTAAACGAGTGGAGCAAAGCACTTAAACAAGAAAACCTTAACGCGTGGCTGGAAAAATATGACCTTAATGACCATGAGGAGCAAAAAACTGTAGCCGTGATCATGGCAGGAAATATTCCACTTGTTGGTTTCCACGATTTTTTGTCCGTGCTTATGTCGGGACACAAAGTCCTGGTAAAACAATCCGGTAACGACAAGCTCTTACTGCCGATAATTGCCAAATTTCTTATACAGCTAAATCCTGAATTCGAAAATCTTATTCGTTTTACAGATGATCAGTTAAAAGATTTTGATGCGGTAATTGCAACCGGAAGCAACAACACGGCCCGTTATTTTGAATATTATTTTAAAAATAAAGCAAGTATTATTAGAAAAAACAGGAATTCTGTTGCTGTTCTTACCGGTAACGAAAGTGAGCTCCAACTGCAGGATTTAAGCCGGGATATTTTCAGGTACTTTGGCCTTGGATGCCGCAATGTTTCAAAATTATATGTGCCGGAAGATTACAATTTCGATCAATTTTATCCCGCAATGCTCCAATGGCAGGATATTGTTAACCATGCTAAATTCGCTAATAATTACGATTACAACAAAGCCGTATATTTAATGAGCGAATTTAAAATCCTGGACAACGGATTTCTTCTTCTGAAGGAGGACCAAAGCTTCGGCTCTCCTATTGCCACTCTTTTCTACGAGCGTTATTCTTCTGAAGAAGATTTAAAATTAAATCTTGAAGACAACAAAGAGAAACTACAGTGCGTGGTTTCTGAAGGTTTTATGGATACTGAAGTTAAATTTGGAGAAACCCAGCACCCTAAGCTGTGGGATTATGCAGACGATGTGGATACGCTCTCTTTTTTACTAAAGTTATAACCTCAAAATCCTAGCTGCAATAACCACTGGCATTTCATTTTTTCCCATCTTTGTTTAATAAAATCAACCAATTCTTTTATGAAAAAGCACAATTTTAGCGCGGGTCCATGCGTGCTGCCACAGGAGGTTTTCCAGGAAGCTTCACAGGCTATCTTAGATTTTAATAATTCCGGTTTATCTATTTTGGAAATTTCCCACCGCAGTTCTGCTTTTGTAAGCGTAATGGAAGAAGCACGGCAACTGGCGCTGGAATTATTGGGACTGGAAAATAAAGGTTACAAAGCTGTATTTCTTCAGGGAGGTGCCAGCATGCAGTTTTTAATGACTGCCTATAATTTACTTCAGGATAAAGCCGCTTACCTAAACACCGGCACCTGGTCCAGTAAAGCTATTAAGGAAGCAAAATTATTTGGAGAAGTTGTAGAAGTTGCTTCTTCTAAGGATAAAAATTTCAATTATATTCCAAAGGATTATACCATTCCGCAGGATATCAATTATTTCCACTGCACGAGCAATAATACCATCTTTGGAACGCAGATGATGGATTTTCCTTCTGTAGACGCTCCCCTGGTTTGCGATATGAGTAGTGATATTTTTTCCCGTGAACTTGATTTTTCTCAGTTTGACCTTATTTATGCCGGCGCACAGAAAAATATGGGTCCGGCAGGCGCCACTCTTGTGATTATTAAAGAAAATATCCTCGGAAATGTGAACAGGCAGATCCCTTCTATGATGGATTACCAGGTGCATATCGAGAAAGACAGTATGTTTAACACTCCGCCGGTTTACGCCGTTTATGTTTCTCTGCTTACCCTTAGATGGATCAAAAATAAAGGCGGAATTAAGGCTATGGAAGCGTTAAACAATAAAAAAGCCGCTCTTCTTTACGATGAAGTTGACAGAAACCCTCTTTTTAAAGGTTTTGCTGCGACTGAAGATCGCTCTGTAATGAACCCAACTTTCAATTTAACAGATGAAAGTAAAAAAGAGAAGTTCGACAGCCTGTGGAAAGAGGCCAACATTAATGGTCTTAGCGGCCATCGTAGTGTTGGTGGCTATCGCGCTTCAATGTATAATGCCCTTTCTTTGGAAAGTGTACAGGTTTTGGTAGATGTAATGAAGAAGCTGGAAAAAGAAGGATAGAGTCTTTTTCCGAAGTAAAACCGAAAGGGAAAAATAAAATTGCCGGTATCAATTTTGTCTGAAGAAATTCAGCAGGTCGATAATTGACATTTTTTATACCCTCACCAATTTAAACAGAAAAAATGAAAATATTAGCCAACGACGGAATTTCAGAAAATGGCAGGAAAAAACTCGAAAAAGAAGGTTTTGAAGTCATTGTAAGCAAAGTAGCGCAGGGACAACTCGTAAATTATCTTAATGAGCATCAAATTGATGTGATTTTAGTCCGCAGCGGCACACAAATAAGAAAAGAACTCATAGATGCGTGTCCAAATCTTAAAGTTATTGGCCGCGGCGGAGTTGGTTTGGACAATATTGATGTAAAGTATGCTGAAAGTAAAAAACTTAAGGTAATTAATACGCCTGAAGCATCTTCTAATGCTGTGGCAGAGCTCGTTTTTGCCCATTTGTTTAGCGGAGTGCGGTTTTTACACGATGCCAACCGTAATATGCCGCTGGAAGGAGATTCCCGGTTTAAAGATCTTAAGCGATCCTATGCAGGAGGCCGGGAATTAAGGGATAAGACGCTGGGAATTATAGGATTTGGCAAAATAGGAAAAGAAGTTGCAAAAATAGCCCTTGGCCTTGGAATGAAGGTGATTGCCAGCGATATAAAAGTGGGCGAAGCAAAAATCACGTTGGAATTCTATAATCACCAAAGCATTACCATTCCAATAAGAACCGAGCCTATCCATCAGCTTGTAAAACATTCAGATTTTATTACGCTTCATGTTCCTGCACAAAAAACGCCAGTTATAGGCAAGCAGGAAATAAATGCAATGAAAGATGGGGTGGGTATCGTTAACGCATCTCGCGGAGGCGTTGTAGACGAAGAAGCCCTTCTGGAAGCACTGGAAAGCGGAAAAATTTCTTTTGCAGGTCTGGATACTTTTCAAAATGAACCTTCCCCGGCCATCAAGCTGCTTATGAATGAAAAAGTTTCTCTTAGTCCGCATACTGGTGGTTCAACAATAGAAGCTCAGGACAGGATTGGAATAGAACTCGCTGAAAAGGTAATTTCTGCTCTAAAAGGCAAAGTTTAGTACTTCCTTTTTCTTATTATTAATTGTTTACCGTTCATTGTGAATCTGTGATTGTAGTATTTCTTTAACGCTCTTCTTGTTTATAAGCAGTAAATTTAACCTCACTAAAAAATAAAATTATGGCATCGATATTAGACATTCTTAATACCCAACCGGGAGAAAACTTAGTTGATAAAGCTCAAAAAGAGACGGGAGAAGATAAAAACAGCATTACTTCAGCTTTAGTAATGGCTATGCCGTTAATACTGGGCGCATTAAAAAACAATTCCGAAAAAGAAGAAGGTGCTAAGAACCTGGAGAAAGCCCTGGACAGCGATAAGCACAATGGCGATCTTCTGGAAGACCTTCAGAATTCAAATGCCGGGAAAATTACAGGAGAAGGAGCAAAAATCCTTAGCCACATCCTGGGAGGACAAAAAGAAACTATAGAAACCACCCTTTCCACTACGCTGGGCATGAGCAAGGATTCCATTAGTACTATTTTAAAAATGGCTGCGCCGGTTATAATGAGCCTTCTTGGAAGCCAGAAAAGAAAAGACGGAGTAAAAGCTGAAGGACTTCCTGGTTTAATAGGATCGCTTATGGGAACAAGTGCCGCCCATGATTCATCATTTATAGAGAGTCTTCTGGACAAAAACGGGGATGGAAAAATTATTGATGACGTTGCCGGGATGGTTCTTGGAGGTGGAAAAAATAATAAAAAAGGCGGAAGTATTCTTGGCGGATTTACCGGCGGAAAATAATTCGGGAATAATTCTTGAAAATAAAAATTAAAAGAATACAATGAAAAATATAATTTACGTGCTCCTTTTGGGCCTCTTTATTTACAGCTGCGGCTCTAGCAGGAATCTGCGATCAGAAAGGCTTGCTAACGCCAAAAATGATACGGTAAGGATTGCCAATGACAGCCTGGAGTACGAAATAATTATTATTGAACCGGGATTTAACCTTTTTATTAATTCTATTGCGCAACCCGAAGGTTATTACTCTCAGCAATACCTGGAAAGTAAAAACCGCCAACTGGTTACAGAATATAACAACCGCGTTCGCCAGCCGCTGCGCTATAACCCCAACTTATATGTTAATGAGATAAATTATGAGCCTCGTATAGATTATGGTTATGAGGTGAATTATTTGCTTTACAACTACTTTGTTTACTTCAGCCGGCAATATAACCAGCGCTTTCCCGTACCCACACGTATTTAACTTACAGAAGTTCGTGTTGTTTTCTTTCATTTAATATATTTGCAGCATGGAGAAGTTAAAAAAACATTGGGGAATAGATTCTAACTGGCAAATTCTTGTAATCCTGGTTGTTTTTGCCGTAACGGGTTCTTCTTCTGCAAAGTTCGCAGGACCTTTAGTGGAATTTCTGGGATTGCACCAGGAAAGCTCGCACTGGTTTTTGTACTGGCCTCTTAGAATAGTACTTATTTTCCCTATTTACCAGTTACTCCTGGTTTCCTTTGGCTGGCTTTTTGGCCAGTTTCAGTTCTTTTGGGCTTTCGAGAAAAAAATGCTGTCCAGGTTGGGAATGGCTAAACTCCTCCGACTATAATTTGAAATTCTTTCAGAACATATTCCTTGTCCTTTCTGCTGTGCTGATACTGTTACCATCGGCAGTAAGTTTTGCGCATATTTTTAGCGGACACGGGCATGAACTATGTGATAATTATTCTGAAAGCCATTATCATGCAAAACCTGTGGATTGTGAGCTCTACAAGTTTCATAAAAATCCCGGGCTTCAACTGGAATTCCTTGCGTTTGAACCTGTAGAAGTTAAGGATCAGCAAAAAGTCATCTTCAATTATTATCAGTTTTTAAGTGATTATCAAAAGCTTCCTTTTGAGCTAAGAGGTCCTCCTCAGCACGTATAACTTCCGTCTTTTAATCCCAAAATACTTTTGGGGAGAAATGTTATACGAATCATTTAAATTACTACATGAAAAGCAAAATTTTATTAGTGCTGCTTCTGGCAGTCACTCCGTTTATATATGCCCAAGATCAATTTTCGGGATTTGTTACCGATGCCGAAACAGGAGAACCCGTTTTTAGCGCGACTGTCTATTTTCCTCAGCTGGAAAAAGGAACAGTTACAGATTTGGAAGGCAATTTCAGTTTTAGCAACGTCCCGGAAGGAACTTACAAATTTGTGATTTCTTCTGTAGGTTACAGCTCATTTTCCAGGGAAATAGCAATTCCTTCTGAAGAAATAAATATTAGCATCCAACCTTCTGCCATAGAAATGGAAGAAGTTATCGTTTCTACTCCTTTCCACCAGCTCCAGAGTGAGAATGTGATGAAGGTAGATCGCGAAAGTGTTTCAGAATTAAGCCGAAAAGGAGCTGTAACCCTCGCCGACGGGATTTCTCAGATGCCCGGAGTAGAGAGTATCACCACCGGAATTGGTATCGGTAAACCCGTAATAAGGGGACTAAGTGCTAACCGCGTTTTGGTTTATACGCAAGGTGTGCGGCTGGAAAATCAGCAATACGGAGATGAACACGGCCTTGGGATTAGCTCCAAAGGAATAGGAAGCGTAGAGGTAATAAAAGGCCCTGCTTCCCTCCTCTACGGAAGCGATGCCATTGGGGGCGTACTTTATCTTAATCCCGAAATTTACGCACAGCCAAACACAACTAATGCGGAAGTTGACGGGAGTTATTTCAGTAATACTTCAGGTTACCAGGCCAGTGCAATGGCAAAAACTTCGGGCGATAAACTAAAATTTCTTGCCCGCGGAAGTTATGCTGCTCACAGTGATTATGAAACCGGAAACGGTGAAAAAGTCACCAACACGAGGTTTAATGAGACAGATTTTAAAGGAGGTATTGGCTACCAGGATGCACGTTACAAAGCAGATTTACGCTATAATTTTAACCGGTCCAACATTGGAATTCCTGAAGAGATCGGTATTCAGAATACTGAAAAAGAACCGCTTCTCCCTTATCAGGAAATCGATAATCATATTGTAAGCCTGGACAACCGCCTTTATTTGCCAAATTCGAGCCTCGACCTTAAAATTGGATATCAGTTTAATAACAGAAAAGAATTTGAAGAAGAGCATGCTCATGAAGAGGAAGAAGAACATGAAGGTGAAGAAGAACACGAAGAACATGAGGAGCATGAGGAGCACGAAGAAGGCCATCCTGCTTTGGAAATGCACCTCGAATCCCTCAACTATAACTTGAAGTACAACCTGCCGAAAACTGGCAATTTTGAGACTATCCTTGGAGTGCAGGGAATGCACCAGACCAACTCCAATTTTGGAGAAGAAATCTTAATTCCCGATGCAGAGATGGCTGACTTCGGAATATTTGGTACGGCACATTTCCACCTCGAAAACTGGGATTTTCAGGGAGGCGTTCGTTATGACAACCGAACCATTAACAGCACAAGTTACGGGCATCAAGGAGAACAATCCTTTATTGCAGCTGTGGATAGGTCTTTTAACAGCATAAACGGTGCAATTGGAGCAAAATATCAATATTTGGGTAAATATATTGTGAGGCTAAACCTGGCCAGCGGATTTAGAGCTCCCAATTTAGCCGAATTGACTTCCAACGGTTCACATCATGGAGCGAACAGGTATGAAATAGGCGACAATACTCTCGATAATGAGCAAAATTTCCAGGTAGATCTTTCACTGGAATGGAGAAACGAACATTTTGAAGCTTTTGCCAATGCTTTTCACAACTCGATTAACGATTATATCTTTTTAAATCCTTCGGGAGAATTCATAGAAGATGACCCGGTTTTTAACTATATACAGGGAGATGCCACACTTTATGGTGGGGAAATAGGTTTCCATATTCATCCACATCCGTTAGACTGGTTGCATCTGGAAAGCAGTTTTGAGACTGTAACTGGGAAATTGCAAAATGGCGGATACCTTCCTCTTATTCCGGCTAATTCCTTGACGAATACTTTTAGGGTGGAATTTGACAGTGACCAGCAAATATCCAATAAATATGCTTTTGTAAGGCTAAAGAATGTTTTTGATCAAAACAACGTGAGTACTTTTGAAACAAGAACAGGAGGCTACGGATTTTTAGGCGCAGGATTAGGAGGAGAACTGGAATTAGGGGCTTCTTCTGTAGAAATAAACATCAGCGGAAATAATCTTCTCAACAAAGACTACATTTCACACCTCTCCAGGCTAAGACCAGATGGCATTTCGAATATTGGAAGAAACATCCTGGTTTCCCTTCTCTGGAATATTTAAAAAAAAGAAGCTGTCCAAAATTCCTGTATGCAAACAGAATTTGGACAGCTTTTATTTTAACTTATGAGCAGTTTTAATCTGGCGGTCAACAACAGGCAATTTTGACCTGTCGGTTATTTACTTCATTCAAATTAGAAAAGTATCAACTCCTCTCAACGTGGCATAAGGCTCCCCGAACTGCGAACCGCGAACTTTTTATAGGCCCATAATTGCCATTTTTAATAGCTGACCCTTTTAGATTTTACTACTAGTAGCTTTCCACCTCAATCACCCTTGGTTGTGGAGCTTTATTCCATACATGAGTGTAAAGGTACATTAATGTAAACGTAGGGATAACATCTGTTACCGGTAAAATCTCTTCAATAAATACAATCACAGAAGCAAGTTTTCCTTTTTTACCGGGATACATTTCCCTCATTTTCTTTGCTGCATAAGGAGCCCATAGCAAATCCAGAAAAGGTCCTATTAACGGAATCGCCACGGTAACCATACCTATGGCATCATAAACAACTCCTTTAATAAATAGTTTATTCTTTAAGATCTTCATTGGTCATTTTTCTATTAATAAATCAAGAAAAGTGCCATAACTGGAATTATTTCAGATCTGAGCTGATGAGCTTCAGGAATTCATTTCGAGTTTCTATTTTCTCAAATTGTCCCCTAAAGCCGGAAGTTGTGGTAGAACTATTCTGCTTTTGTACTCCACGCATCATCATGCACATATGCTGTGCCTCGATAACCACAGCTACTCCCTTGGGTTTTAAAGTTTCATTTAAACATTCCAGAATATCGTGAGTTAACCGCTCCTGCACCTGTAACCTTCTTGCAAAAACATCAACAACCCGTGGTAATTTACTTAGCCCCACGATTTGTCCATCAGGAATGTAAGCAATGTGTGCTTTTCCGAAGAAGGGAAGCATATGATGTTCACATAAAGAATAGAGTTCAATATCCTTCACCACCACCATCTCGTTGTAACCTTCCTTAAACATAGCTTCCTCCAGGATAGTCTTCGCATCCATTTGGTAGCCCTGAGTCAAAAACTGCATTGCTTTTGCAGCTCGCTCAGGTGTTTTTACTATACCTTCTCTTTCCGGGTCCTCTCCCAATTCCTGGATAATATTTCTGAAATTGTCTTTCAGATTATCGGTGACCTCCAGGTTATATTCTTCAAAAAATTTGTAAGGCATGGGAGTTCTATTTCTTTAGTTTTTCTGAAAAATGTTCTTTTAACTTTGTGATCTTAGGATCAATGATATACTGGCAGTAAGGCTGCTGCCTGTGCTGATTATAAAAATCCTGATGTTCCTGTTCTGCCACGTAAAATGGTGAAGCCTCAGTAACTTCGGTCACAATAGGATCTTCAAAGACAGCTTCCTTTTCTAAATTTGCAATGACCTTCTCTGCAGTTTCTTTTTGTGCTTCAGAATTATAAAAAATCGCACTTCGGTATTGCGTTCCCACGTCATTTTGTTGCCTGTTAAGCGTTGTTGGATTGTGGGTCGCAAAAAATACCAGCAATAATTCTTCAAAAGAAATTATTTCCGGATTAAATGTTATTTCAATAGCTTCTGCATGTCCTGTTCTTCCGGTGATAATCTCCCGGTAAGCGGGGTTTTTAATGGCCCCTCCGGTAAAGCCGGAAACCACTTTTTCAACTCCGTCCAGTCTTTGAAAAACAGCTTCGGTACACCAAAAACATCCGCCTGCCAATGTAGCTGTGTCTAAATCTTTTCTTTCCATTTTAAAATTACAATTTTGTTTAGCTAATTTAAAGCGATAATAAACAAGCTTCTTTACGTTTAACTATAAATTAGGCCTTTACCCTTCTATTAGTCAAAACCTATTCCATATTTTTCTTCTGTCAATCTTTCTGCAAAAATCTGGGTCCTGGCGGCAATAAGTTCATTATTCTAAAGTTAATGTTGGCGGTTCTTTACAATTTGGGTATTTTTCCAACCGTTAACAGGAAAAGAATGATTTTAGCGAACAACATACATAAATATTATGGTGACCTCCATGTTTTAAAAGGTGTCAACCTTCATATTCAAAAAGGTGAAATTGTATCTATTGTAGGTGCCTCGGGAGCAGGAAAGACCACGCTTTTACAAATCCTGGGAACTCTGGAAAGACCGGAAAAAGATAAGGGTTCAGAATTGGCAATTAACGACATTAAGATCAACAAACTGTCTTCTAAAGAGCTTTCCCGTTTTAGGAACAAACATGTTGGCTTTATTTTCCAGTTTCACCAGCTGTTACCTGAATTCACCGCCCTGGAGAACATCTGCATTCCCGCCTATATTCAAAATAAATCTAAGGCAGAAGCTGAAAAGAGAGCGAAAGAACTTCTTAGTTTCCTGGGTCTTGAACATCGCGCCAGTCATAAACCGGGAGAACTGAGTGGAGGGGAACAACAACGTATTGCGGTTGCACGTGCGCTTATAAACAATCCTGCCGTTATCTTTGCAGATGAACCTTCAGGAAACCTTGATAGCGAATCTGCAGAAAATCTTCATAAACTGTTTTTCAGATTGCGGGATGAATTTAACCAAACCTTTGTGATTGTCACTCACAACGAAGAGCTTGCCGATATGGCAGACCGTAAGCTAACTATGGTTGACGGCGAAATTGTTTAATCTGAAACTAATACTTTCCGTTGAAAAAAAGTGAGCTAAAGTCTTTCCTTGAATTTAAAGCTGAACAATATAACACTCCAGAATTTATTGCAACCGATCCGGTTCAGATTCCGCATCAGTTCTCCAGGAAAGAAGATATCGAAATTGCGGGTTTTTTGACTGCCACCATCGCCTGGGGCAACAGAAAAAGTATTTTAAATAATGCTAATAAACTCATGGATCTCCTGGAAAGAAGCCCTTATGACTTTGTAATGAACCATTCTGAAGGAGACCTGGAGAAAATGGCAAATTTCGTTCATCGCACGTTTAACGGACTGGATTTACAATATTTTATAAAGGCCCTTCAGAATATATATCTGAAACATTCGGGCATAGAACATATCTTCACCAAATATGCTGAAGAAGAAAGCCTTCAGCCAGCCATTCATCAGTTTAAACAAATCTTTTTTGAACTTCCGCATCTCTTTAGAACCGAGAAACATGTGAGCGATCCTTTAAAAAATTCCGCAGCAAAGAGGATCAACATGTATTTGAGGTGGATGGTGAGAAATGACAATTCCGGGGTAGATTTTGGGCTATGGAAGGATATCAAACCTTCACAACTTTCCTGTCCGTTAGATGTTCATTCCGGTAATGTTGCAAGGAAACTGAATTTACTAAAGCGAAAGGCGAACGATGCCAAAGCACTCCGGGAGTTGGATAAAGCGTTGCGGATTATGGATCCCGAAGACCCTGTGAAATACGATTTTGCCTTATTTGGACTTGGCGTATTTGAGAAATACTGAGTTAACACTTTCTTAAGAATTTTTATTATATTTGGATTCTCAACTTAAATTATAATTTTCTGATTGCAATGATTCATCCTCCTGTTCCTGTGAACGAGAAAGAGCGTCTTAAGGCTCTTCACCAATTGAACATCTTAGATACCGATCCTGAGGAGGAATTCGATAACATTACCGAACTGGCATCTTATATTTGTGGTATGCCGATTTCTATGATTACCCTTGTAGATGAAACAAAGCAATGGTTTAAATCAAAAATAGGCACAGAAATGTGCGATTCTGGCCGTGATATTTCTTTTTGTAGCCATGCGATTCTTGAACCGGAAAATTTTATGGAGGTTAAGGATACCCATAAAGATGAACGTTTTAAAGATAATCCTTTCGTAAATGCAGGAAAAGACTCTATAAGATACTACGCAGGTGTGCCCCTGGTAAACGGCACCGGAATGGCTTTGGGAACCCTTTGTGTTATAGATACAAAGGTCAACAAGCTAAATAAGCGTCAAATAAAAGCACTAAAAGCACTGGCAAAGCAGGTGGAAGCGCTTTTTGAAGCCAGGCATAAAAATTACCTTCTTGAAGAAGCAAGACAGGATTTAGACGATCACAATACCCTTTTAAAGGATTTTGCAGGAGTGGTTTCGCACGATATGAAGATGCCACTGGCCCACATGGTCCTTACCGCAGATGTAATCAAAAAAAAATACGGAGACCTTTTAGGGGAAGAAGGAATAAAATATCTTGATCAGCTTAAAAAGTCTGGACTAAATCTCAGCGATTATATCACAGGAATTTTAAACCATTACGAAAGTGAAAAGATTGCTACCTCTGCATTAGAAGAGATTGATCTTCATAATTTACTGGAAGATATCATTGACCTCTTAGGAATAGAAGAAGATTGCGAAATAAATTTTCCGAAGAAAAATGTTAATATTAAGGTTAACCGTTCAGCACTTGAGCAAATACTGCTAAACCTTATAAGCAATAGTCTTAAATACAACGATAAAGAGAAGATTATTATAGATATAGACTTTAAAGAAACACCTAAATTCTATACTTTTACTATACAAGACAATGGCATTGGGATAAGACAGGAAGAACAAAAAAATATATTTAAGCTGTTCTCCACCCTCTCTGTAATAGATAGAAAAGGGAACAAAGGCCATGGAATAGGGCTCTCTACTGTTAAAAAATTGGTAACAAACCTGGGAGGTACTGTTAAATTCGAGTCAGAGTTAGAAAAAGGCACTAAATTTACCTTTACTGTGCAGGCAACTTAAGTTCTGATTCCCCTACAAATTTATTTTAAGGTTGCCAGTATAAAACGTGAGGCAATAAATTGGGGTATGAATTATAAAACTTTTACAACTACTAAGAAAAAAGATAGATCCTCCTTAAAGGAGTATAACTTTGTAAAAAAGGAAGTTGATAAAGATTACGATGAGTTAACTTTTCTCGCCGCTCAGGTATGTAAAGTCCCCATTGCACAAATAGGAATTATTTGCGAAAACAATATCTGGTTTAAATCCAGTCATGGGACAGAGGTAGCCGAAATTATTAAGCAAAATTTTCTTTTTAATGAGACTCTCTGCAATCCGGAGGATGTTTCGATCTTTCATAAAAAGAATGCTCCTGCAGCCTTTGAAGAGTTGAGTGCACTATATCAAGAAGACCTCCAGTTTTATGCAGGAATTCCGCTTTTTAGCCCAAAGGGTGAGGCCATTGCAGTTTTTAATATTCTGGACACCTATCCACGGGAGCTTTCAGAAAATGAAAAACGCTCCTTACATTCACTTGCGAACCAGACGCACCACCTTTTTGAGTATAGAAAACAAAATAACAAACTGTATTATGTTCAGAAAAAACTGAAACTAAAATACCAGGAACTGGAAAAATTCACCAGCGTTGTTTCTCATGATATCAAGTCACCCCTGGCAAATATCATCTCGCTTTCCGAACTTTTAAAAGATGAAAATGAAGGAAAGCTCGATGAGGAAAATTCTTTATATCTGCAATATTTAGTCGAATCTTCTTATTCACTACGGAATTATGTAGATGGAATCCTGGGATATTACCGGAGTGACCATATTAGTGAAAAGGATTTTGAGAATGTTGATCTTGAGGGACTGCTTAAAAAAGTTGCCGATCTCTACCAGATTTCCGAAGATATTGAAATTAGTTACCCAAAAAATATTACGCTCCATAAGGTGAATAAATCTGCTTTAACACAGGTTTTTATGAACCTTATAAGCAATGCGTTAAAGTACAATAACAAAGATTTTCGTAAAATTGATATTAATTTTGAAGAGGTCAAAGATTTTTACATCTTCGAGGTTAAGGACAATGGGAATGGAATTACTAAACAAAACCTCGAGAAGATCTTTGACCTTTTCACAACTTTAGATTCCAATGACAGGGATGGCAATCCCGGAAGCGGTATTGGCCTTGCCACGGTAAAGAAACTCGTTGAAAACATGGATGGGAAAATTGAAGTCAATTCCATACCCGGGGACGGCAGTAGTTTTAAATTTAAGATAAGGCGTACCTGAGTTAAAATAGTTTTCATTTGCTATATTTGACAAACTTTCAGGCAGAGCATGTATTTCAAGTATCCGGAACTTCTTTTTGCCCTTTTCTTACTTTTTATTCCCATTATTGTCCATCTTTTTCAGCTACGGCGATTTCAGAAGGAAGAATTTACCAATGTTAGATTTCTCAAGAAAATCTCGAGGCAAACCCGAAAGAGTTCCAGGATAAAAAAATGGCTGGTGCTTGCCTCCAGGTTACTGGCAATGGCTTTCCTTATTTTTGCTTTTGCCCAACCTTACTTACCCGCTTCTTCTGCAGCCTTTAAATCTAATAACACCCTGGTTTACCTGGACAATTCTTTCAGCATGCAGGCGGCCGGCCCAAAAGGAACGTTATTGCCTGCTGCTATCCAAAGTCTTCTTGAAAGTTTGCCTAAAAATGAAAATTTAAATTTGCTCACAAATAATGAGGAATATTTAGATACCGATGCAGCAGAAATAAGGAACATTTTACAGGACCTGAATTTCTCTGCAACGCCATTCGAATTTGAAAATCTCAAATTAAAAGCCGAAAGATTCTTCCAGGAAAATCCTGCAGATCAACAGGAACTGGTTATCCTTTCAGATTTTCAGCAAAATTCAGAATTTCCTGTAAAGCCTGATGCCGAAAACTTCAATTATCGGCTTATCCCCTATCAGCCCAAGAATATTTCGAACATCAGCCTGGATTCCGCTTTTATTGCTGAACGGAATCTCGAAAATATTATTTTAAATGTTCAACTAAGCACTTCAGCGAGTATAGAAGACCAGGTTCCGGTAGCGCTAATGGCCGGAGAGGAGTTACTAGGAAAATCTGCAGTGAAATTTAATGAAAATAATAAAGCTGAAGTGGTTTTTACGCTTCCGAACAATCCTGTTAATAACGGAAGAATAGAGATTGAAGATAACGGACTTCAATACGACAATGAATTATTCTTTAGTATATCGAAAATTGCCAAAATTAAGACTGCCCTTATTTCTGAAAATTCCAATTCCTTTCTGAAAAGAATTTATACCGAACCGGAATTTGATCTGGAGGTTTTTCCCTTTTCAGGAATAGATTATAATCAAATTTCTGATTCCCAGCTCATTATTTTGGACGAAATGGAAGAAATTAGCCCTTCCCTTTCCCTGATTTTGCAAAAAAGAATGAATGAAGGGGCAATTGTGGTGCTTATACCTTCAGTTAATGCCGAAATTACCTCCTACAATGCATTTTTAAGAAATTCCGGAGCACCACCTTTTGAAGCTTTTCAAGATCAGGAGCGAAATATTACAAATATCGGCTTTGATCATCCTTTATACGCTTCGGTTTTTGAAGAACAGGTAGAAAATTTTGAATATCCAACGGTGCAATCTTATTACAGCTTAAACCGAGCCGGATCACCTGTTTTACAGTTTCAGGATAATGCTCCTTTTCTTACCCAAAGTGACCGTTTGTTTATTTTCACTTCAGCATTAGGATCGAAAATTGCCAATTTTCAGCAGTCACCTTTAGTTGTTCCCACATTTTACAATATGGGCAGGATGGCCCTGCAATCCCGAGAAATCTATTACGAAATTGGTAAAAATAACACCATCGATATCTCAGTAACTTCAGAAAATGATGAAGTTCTTCATATTACTTCAGAAGAAGAAAATTTTATTCCGCAGCAACAGTCTTTTTCAGAAAAAATCCAGATAACTACTTCTGAAATGCCCGCAGCGGCCGGAAATTATCAAATTGAATATAAAAATGAAAATTTTGGCTGTTTAAGCTATAATTATGATCGCCGCGAAAGTGAAATGAATTATTTAGACCCCGGAAATTTGGAAAATGTGCAAATTTACGCCAACATTAAAGAATATTTTGAAAGTACAAATGCAGCAAGGCAAATCACGGCACTTTGGAAATGGTTTGTTATTTTTGCATTACTATTTCTAATCGTGGAAATGCTCCTGTTAAAATACCTTAAATGAAGCTACTCATAAAATCGGCCACCATTGTCGATAAAGAATCGGATTTTAATACGAAAAAAGTTGATATTTTCGTCCAGGATGGGATTATCAAAAAGATTGGAACTTCGCTAAAAGAAAAGGCAGACAAGGAAATTGCCAAGGAAAATCTGCACGTTTCCAGGGGCTGGTTTGACAGTAGTGTGAGTTTTGGAGAACCGGGATTTGAAGAGCGCGAAACTATCGCAAACGGACTGGACACGGCGGGAAAAAGCGGATTCACAACGGTATGCGTTAATCCAAACACCTCGCCGGTAATCGACAATAACAGCGCGGTAAATTCGATGATTTCGAAAGCTGCCAACCATCCTGTAAAATTACTGCCCACCGGAGCGTTAACCGTAAAAGCTGAAGGGCTGGACCTGGCAGAAATATACGATATGAAGCAGGCAGGAGCAACCTCTTTTGGAGATTATAAAAGTGCTGTTAGAAATCCAAATCTTCTAAAGATTGCCCTGCAGTACGCACAGAATTTCGACGCGTTGGTGCAATCTTTTCCGCAGGAGAATAAAATCGCGGGCAGCGGACAGGTTAACGAGCATCACAACAGTACTGCGCTTGGATTAAAGGGAATCCCGAATCTTGCTGAAGAGCTACAGATCGCCCGGGATTTGTATATTCTGGAATACACCGGCGGCAAACTCCATATCCCCACTATTTCTACAGAAAAGTCGGTTAAACTGATTAAAGATGCTAAAAAGAAGGGACTGGATGTTACCTGTAGTGTCGCTATTCACAACTTGATTTTTACAGACGAACTACTAAAAGAATTTGATACCAGCTCAAAAGTCTTACCACCGCTGCGGACTTCAAAAGATATAAAAGCGCTGATAAAAGGAATTAAAGACGGCACGATAGATATGGTGACCAGCGATCACCAACCTATAGATATTGAACATAAAAAAGTAGAATTCGAAAACGCTTCCTATGGAACTATTGGTCTTGAATCTGCTTTTGGAGCATTAATGAATATTTTTTCTACAGAAGAAACAATTGCGCTGCTTACTTCAGGAAAAAACAGATTCAAAATTAGCGACTCTGAAATTAAAGAAGGAGAAAAGGTGAATCTGAGCCTTTTTACAACGCATGATCTTTACAATTTTTCTGAAGAAAATATTTTTTCCACTTCCCGAAACAGCATTTTTCTCGGGCATAAAATAAAAGGAAAAGCTTACGGCGTTATTACCGAAAATGGTCTAATCACTTACTGAATTTAACAGGTAGATTTTTACTATGAAAGAAGGAAAATTAGCAGCAATCGTCGCCTATATCACAATTATAGGTACTATAGTTGCTTACTTTATGAATCTTGAAAAAAAAGATCCCATTGCAAGTTTCCATATAAGGCAGGCGCTTGGAACCCATATTTTATTTTATCTTATGGGGATTTTAGCTTCTATGTTTACCGGATATATGATACCCACGGCCTTTTATATTTTCGTGCTGGTTCTTTGGGGTTACGGTCTGATAATTGCAATAAAGGGAGAACGAAAAGAAACGCCTCTGATTGGAGGTTTCTTTCAAAAAATATTTAAAAGTATTACTTAATGCAGACAGCAAATTTATCCTTACACCATCTTATAAAACCTTCTACTAAAACCGAAAAAGCCCCGCTTGCAATCATGCTGCATGGCTACGGAAGCAATGAGAATGATTTATTTTCTTTTGCCGGAGAACTTCCCGAAGAACTATTCGTTATTTCTGTGCGTGCGCCCCACCCGATGCAACCTTCTGGAAATGCATGGTTTGCCATTCACTGGAACAATACAGATGGAAAATTCAGCGATGAGAACCAGGCGCGGGAATCCAGGCAAACGATCTCACATTTTATAGATGAAGCTGTGGCTGCTTATCCCGTAGATCCAGGCAATGTGACTTTAATAGGCTTTAGCCAGGGAACTATTTTGAGCTATGCGGTAAGTTTATCTTATCCTGAAAAAGTGAAAAATGTAGTTGCCCTAAGCGGATATGTTAATGAAGATCTTATAAAAGAAGGTTACGAGAAAAATGATTTCTCCCATTTATCTTTCTACTGCTCCCATGGTACGCAGGACCAAGTATTACCTGTACAGTGGGCCAGGAGAACAAGACCTTTTCTCGATAATCTAAAGATCGAGAATTCGTATTCTGAATTTCCCGTAGGTCACGGTGTGGCTCCACAGAATTTCTTTGAACTCCAGGAGTGGTTAAAAAAGAGGATTTAGTTGACTGGGTATAAAAATGATTCTTCGGGAAGGAGGGAAATTTCACCGTTTTCTTCTACGGTATAAGTAAAGAAAACTTCTCCCCAGTAAGTGCCATCGGTAAAATCGGCAAGCACCCATTTGTGATTGATGATTTTTATCTTGTTGATACGCATAGTGCCTTCCATCCCGGCAAAAGGAACAAAGGGATTATCTTCTGTTGCACTATTCCCGCTAATTAATTTATCCTGAATTTTAGTTTTTACCCCTTCCGGAGAAATCCCTCGTTCTTCAAAAAAATAAAGCGCTTCTTCGTTACGGTCTATAGAAAAATAGTCAGGTTCAATATTTGTCATTTTCAAAGAATCAAGTTCTGCTTCTAAAAGGCTAACCTGCGTTTCAAGACCCGCAATACTTGCATCCCTTGCATCCAGAATTTTTTTATCATTCACATAAATGAAGATGGTAAATAATAAAGTGAAAATGAACAGATACATTAATATTTTACTGCGCATGCTAAATTTCTATTTTAAGATTATCGTAAGCCAGGTGCACATTTTCGGGAAGCTCTTTCTCCACTTCATCATGAAAGCCTAGTAGATGACTTATATGTGTAAGATATGCCGTTTGTGGGTTAACTCTTTCGATAAATTCCAGTGCTTCCTCAAGATTAAAATGAGAATGGTGAGGTTCCCTTCGCAAGGCATTTACGACCAGAACCTTAACATCCCGAAGCTTTTCAACTTCTTCGTCTTCAATAGACTTTAAATCTGTGAGATAAGCGAAATCTTCAAATCTAAATCCAAAAACCTGGAGTCGGTTATGCCTAAAGTCAATGGGAGTAATTGTTAAACCTTCAAAAACAAAAGGTTTATTCTCTATTTCAAATTCTGTAACCCCGGGCGCTCCCGGATATTTATTTTCTGAAGTAAAAATATAATCGAAGCGACTACGGAGCGCTTTAAGGACGCGCTTATGAGCAAAAACCGGAATATCGCCCTGTCTGAAAAAGAACGGACGGATATCATCCAGGCCTGCGGTATGGTCATTATGCTCGTGAGTGTAAATAATTGCATCCAGCCTTTTTACATTGTTTGCCAGCATTTGAGTTCTAAAATCCGGGCCACAATCAACAAGAAGATTATAACCTGCCCATTCCACTAAAACCGATACCCTAAGGCGCTTATCCCTGGGGTTTTCGCTTAAACAAACGGGGTGATCACTGCCTATAATAGGGATACCCTGGGACGTTCCGGTGCCTAAAAATGTTACCTTCAATAAGTGTTTATTTTATCACAAAAGTAATTATATTTTTTTGTTTACTTTCCTCTTTTAGTACCTTTGATAGACACGAAAATGAAATTCATTTAAAAGAAAAAATATGCCAATTACTATAATGGGCGACAAGGAATTTGAAAATATTCCTTCTATAAAAAGCAAAGCACTTCGCATCAATTTAAATGATAATATCTACGGAACTTTCTCTGAGATTGGCGCCGGCCAGGAAACAGTACGAAACTTCTTTAGAGCCGGTGGTGCTTCCGGAACTATAGCAAAAGCTATGAGTGCTTACGATAAGGACTTTAGTGACGCAATTTATGGAGTTGAAGATGATCGCCGATACGTTACAGAAGCACGCCTTAAAAGGATGCTTAGCCATGAAATAGACCTGATAGAAAAAAGGATTTCCCGCGAAAAACATCCCGACAAGCTTTTCTTTACCTATGCAAATACTGTAGCTACTATAGATTTTGCTAAAAAGTACAAAGGGCATGGATGGATTGGGATTAAATATCAGGTACGGCCAGAAGAAGATTACAACGAAATAAGCCTGCATGTAAGGTTCCATGAGAACGATGCCCGCCATCAACAGAATACTCTGGGAATCCTGGGGGTAAACCTAATCTATGGGGCTTATTACAAATATGATAACCCAAAGAAATTGTTGAGATATCTTTACGATCACATAGATAAGGATCAGATAGAAATTGATACGATCAACTTTTCAGGGCCACGTTTTGAAAATGTGGATAACCGTCTTATGAGCCTGCAACTTGTTAAAAACGGGATGACAGATGCAGTGATGTTCGCTCCCGACGGAAACAATGTTTTGCCAGCTAAAATTCTCTATAAAAAAAATATTCTTGCGCTTAGAGGTAGCTTTCGCCCGGTAACTAAGGTAAACATGGACATGTATGAGCGTTCGATGGAACTTTTTCTGAAAGAGAACAAGGTTTCTGAAGAGAATACCGAAGTTATTTTTGAAATCACGCTCTCCAACCTTCGGGCAGAAGGGGAAATAGATGAGAGGGATTTTATGGACCGCGCAGAATTGCTTTGTTCCCTGGGACAAACCGTGATGATTTCTAATTTCCAGGAGTACTATAGGGTTGTGGAATACTTCTCAAGATATTCAAAACAAAGAATGGGTCTTGCTATGGGCGTAAACAACCTGGTGGATGTATTTGACGAGAAATATTACAGACACCTTAGCGGCGGAATTTTGGAAGCCTTTGGAAAACTCTTCTTTAAAGACCTTAAAGTTTACCTATACCCACTTAAAGATCCTGAAACCGGAGAAATTACTACCAGTGAAAATCTTAAGGTACATCCTAGAATGAAGGAACTTTATAAGTTCTTTAAATATAACGGAAGGGTTGAAGATATTGAGAACTATAATCCTGAAATACTGGATATCTACTCCCGTGAAGTACTACAAATGATAAGTGAAGGAAAAGACGGTTGGGAAGAAATGCTGCCGGAAAAAACCACGGCGATGATTAAAGATTTAAACCTTTTTCATTACAAGGAACATAAGAGAAAAGCAAACACC
The DNA here is from genome assembly GCF_031846505.1 of Autumnicola edwardsiae. Taxonomy (NCBI): domain Bacteria; kingdom Pseudomonadati; phylum Bacteroidota; class Flavobacteriia; order Flavobacteriales; family Flavobacteriaceae; genus Autumnicola; species Autumnicola edwardsiae. Next base: position 9,141 of record NZ_JAVRHP010000016.1, on the reverse strand, counting down.
GAAAAAGCAGAGGAAATAAAATAATTTCTGCTTTTAGATGTATAATAAAGCGAGGGGCTGAAAATTGCAATTTTCAGCCCCTCGCTTTATTCGGTATATCCGATATTTGTCAATTTAGGCTATACGTTCAATTTTAGCTCCTATTGCTTTTAAACGTTCATCAATATTTTCGTATCCCCGATCAATTTGCTCAATATTATGAATTACCGAAGTTCCTTTTGCAGAAAGAGCTGCTATTAACAGCGAAATTCCGGCTCTAATATCAGGAGAACTCATAGTGGTAGCCTTAAGGGTAGACTTAAAGTCATGACCTATAACTGTAGCCCTGTGGGGATCGCAAAGAATAATCTTAGCGCCCATGTCTATAAGTTTATCTACGAAAAAGAGTCGGCTCTCAAACATTTTTTGATGAATAAGAACACTTCCTCTTGCCTGTGTGGCAACAACCAGCATTATACTCAATAAATCTGGCGTAAATCCAGGCCAGGGTGCATCACTAATGTTCATTATAGAACCATCTATAAAACTTTGTACCTCATAACCATTTGTATGTGCGGGGATGTGAATATCATCTCCCTGCTGTTCTATAGTTATACCTAGTTTCCTAAAAGTATTAGGGATAACACCAAGCATATTCCAATTTACATTTTTGATGGTAACTTCACTGCGGGTCATTGCAGCAAGACCAATCCATGAACCAATTTCAACCATATCCGGTAAGATCCTGTGCTCACAACCTTTAAGTTCTTCTACTCCCTCTATCGTAAGCAGGTTAGATCCTACTCCGCCAATTTTAGCGCCCATGGAGTTGAGCATCTGGCAGAGTTGCTGTAAATAAGGTTCGCAGGCAGCATTGTAGATGGTGGTGGTGCCTTTAGCAAGAACAGCGGCCATAATAATATTGGCGGTTCCGGTTACAGAAGCTTCCTCCAGCAGCATATAACTACCTTTAAGACCATCTTTGGGTGCTTCCACACCGTAAAAGCGATCTTCTTTATTGTACCGGAATTTTGCTCCGAGTTTTATAAAACCCTCAAAGTGAGTATCGAGACGTCTTCTCCCTATTTTATCGCCGCCCGGCCTTGGAATATATCCTTTGCCAAATCTTGCCAGTAAAGGTCCCACAATCATTATAGAACCACGAAGGCCGCTTCCGTCAATTTTAAACTGTTCGCTGTGTAAATAATCCAGGTCAAGATCGTCACTCTTAAAAGTATAACTTCCCTTGCCCGTTTTTTCTACTTTTACTCCCAGATTTGTAAGGAGACGGATGAGTTTATTTACATCCAGGATATCTGGAATATTGTTTATGGTAATTTTTTCTGAGGTAAGCAAGACAGCACAAAGTATTTGGAGCGCTTCATTCTTTGCACCCTGTGGCTGAATACTGCCACTTAACCGGTGCCCTCCCTCTATCTGGAAAGATCCCATTAGTATGTATAGATTTTAATAGCGTTTACGGCCTTTTTTAACAGATTTCTTGGAACTGCCCTTGTTGCTTTTCTTTCTTCCGCGTAAAAGATTGGAAGAATCACTAAGGTCTTCGTCAGAATTTTTGAGGTTTAATTCTCCGTTGCTAAGTTCCCTTAGATGTTCAAAAATAACAGTATCGTCCACAGTATCCCTGTTCCAGTTGAGAAAGGATTTCTTCATGTGGTTGGCGATCGTGAAGACCAATGCATCTTTTAATGGACCATCCTCATATTCTTTTGCTTCATCTATCATCCGCTTGATATTGTTTCCGTAAAAACGATATTTTGGGAAATTTTGTGGATAGGCCAATGGCTCCGGACGCTCTTCCAGGATTTCCTTGGAAGGCTTTGGGAAAGGTGATTCTACATCAAGCTTAAAATCACTTATGATGAATAATTGATCCCAAAGTTTATGCTGAAAATCTGGAACATCCCTAAGGTGCGGATTCATATTTCCCATAACAGCAATAATAGATCGCGCCACTTTATTGCGCTCTTTGTCATCTTCAATTTCTACGGTATGTTCAACCATTTTTTGTAAATGGCGACCGTATTCAGGAATAATTAATTGGCTCCTTTCGGAGTTATATTCTAATGCGTTTGTCAAATCTGAAGTTTATAAGGTGATAAAAATGTAGAAGTTTTAAACGATTGCAAAATACTAATTTTTATTCAGTAAAGACAGGAATTTCCCTGCTTTTATTTGAACGATATTTTACAGGGAAATCACACCTTTTACTTCCCTTCCCACTTCTTTATATTTTTCTATAACAGCGTCTGGATCCTTCATCTGTACATTAATGGAAACACTGGTATATTTACCGTTCTTGGATTTTTTTGTGGTGATTACCGCCCCTAAATTGTCAAATATCAACTCTATTTGTTTTATTTCCTTTGCATTGGTTGGAACAATAAACTTATAGAGATATTCTGATGGCCATAAAGAAGTATCCTGTAATTGCGACTTTAATTTTGCGTAAAATTCCTTTTTTTTCTCTTCACTCATAACTTTTCCCTTCATTTTTAGGTTGCAAAGATACAAGGAATGCTTTCATTTTTATAATCAAATCGAAATACCGAAATTTGCCGTGTGAAAAAGAAAAAAATAGTGATTACCGGTGGTCCTGGCACAGGAAAATCTTCAGTTATTCATCAACTTGAAGCAATGGGACATAAATGTCTCCACGAAATCTCAAGGGAGGTTATACACGAAGCACAGTTAAACGGAATTGAGCAGTTATTTCTGGAAGATCCGCTTCTCTTCAGCAGGAAACTTCTGGAAGGGCGTATCGATCAGTTCCAGGAAGCAGAAAAAGATCCTTCGGAATTAGTTTTTATAGATCGCGGAATTCCCGATGTGGCTGCTTACATGGATTACTTAAGTACAGAATATCCTGAAGAATTTATCAAGCCCTGCCAGAAACACAAATACGACAAAATATTTATTCTCCCTCCCTGGAGAGCAATTTATAAGAGCGATAATGAGCGTTATGAAACCTTCGATCAAGCCAGTAATATTTCAAAATATCTCATTAAAACCTATGAACGCTATGGTTATGAACCAATTCTGGTGCCCGAGGCTGGTATAGAGGAAAGAGCTAACTTTATTCTGACTAACTCAGGTTTATAATTTGCAGGAAGCACAACATATATTAAAGAAATTCTGGGGACATTCCGAATTCAGGCCACAGCAATGGCCAATAATTTCAGCACTTCTTGATAAAAAAGATGTGGTTGCCCTGCTTCCTACCGGCGGCGGTAAATCCGTCTGTTTTCAAATTCCCGCCATTATGCAGGACGGGATTTGCATTGTAGTATCACCTTTAATTGCACTTATGAACGACCAGGTAAGCGCACTACAAGCCAAAAATATTAAGGCTATGGCCCTTACCGGCGGAATGCATTATGAGGATCTGGACAAGAACCTGGATAACTGCATCTACGGAAATTATAAATTCCTGTACCTCTCCCCTGAGCGTTTGCAGCAGGATCTTGTCCAGCAACGCATCAGGCAAATGAAGGTTAACCTGATTGCCATTGATGAAGCGCACTGCATTTCCCAATGGGGACACGATTTTAGACCGGCGTACAGAAATATCGCGTTGCTTAGGGAGTTACAACCAGATGTACCTTTTGCGGCTTTAACAGCCACTGCAACTGCAAATGTGGTAGAAGATATAAAGACGGAATTGCTGATGCCGCAAGCGGAGGTGATAAAACGTTCTTTTGAAAGGGAAAATATTGCCTACAATGTTCTAAATGCGGAAGACAAATTTTACCGGCTATCCCAGCTGTTATCTAATAAACAGGAAACTGCAATTATTTATGTTCGAAGCAGGAATGCGACCATAGAAGTTACCGAACATCTTAAGAAAAATGGTTTTAGTGCTGAAGCTTTTCACGGCGGACTCAAAAATGAAGATAAAGCAGATAAACTAGGACGATGGCTCGGCAATGACTTTTACGTTATGGTAGCCACCACTGCCTTTGGAATGGGTATTGACAAACCAGATGTTCGGCAGGTAATTCATCTTAACTTACCAGAAAGTTTGGAAAGTTACTTTCAGGAAGCCGGGCGCGCAGGAAGGGATGAAAAACCGGCTGTTTCAACAATTATAACAAATACCGGCGATATTCCGGTACTTAAGAATCAGTTCCTGGTAAACTTACCCGATGTTGAAGATGTTAAACTGGTTTACAAAAAGCTCAATTCCTATTTTAGAATAGCTTATGGAGAGGGCGAAAATGAAAATTTCGATTTTAATTTTTCAGAGTTTTGCTCTCAGTATAACCTTAATTTCCACAAAACCTACAATGCGCTGCAAATGCTGGATCGCTGCAGTATTATAAGGCTTTCACAGCAATTTCAGAAGAAAACTGAAATTCAGTTTACAGTTTCAGCCAATCATCTTACCCATTATTTGCAGGAAAATGAAGCTGCCGACAGGATTGTAAAAGCCATTTTGCGCACCTACGGCGGGATTTTTGAAAACAAGATAAATGTGAACTTAGGTTCAGTTTGTAAAAAAGCTTCCATACCAGAGGATGAAGCAATAAAAACGCTTAAGGAGTTGGAAAGGGATGAAGTTATAGACTTTACCTACTCACAACATGACGCTGCAGTGAGCTTTTTGGTACCACGGGAAGACGATACTACCGTAAATCCTGTAGCTGAATTTATAAGACTACACCTCAAAAACAAAAAAGACAAAATAGAAGCCGTTCTTGAATATATTAAAAACAGCGAAACTTGCAGAAGCATCCAGCTGCTTTCCTATTTTGGGGAAAAGGCAGAAAAACCCTGTAACATTTGTTCTGTATGTATTCAAAAAAATATTCCGCTAACCCGGGATCAAATGAATAACATATACCTAGAACTTGCTTTTTATCTGAAACAAAGAGATTTTTCATCCAGGGAATTAATTCAAAAAATTGCTTTCCCAGAGAAACATATCTTAAAAGTGATACAGCTGTTAGTAGAAAAAGGTATAATTGTACGCACTGGTAGCAACCATTACAAAATAATTCAGAAATGAGAGACCTTAGAATAGTATTTATGGGCACACCCGAATTTGCGGTATCCAGCCTTAGAAAAATTATTGAAGCAGGATATAATGTGGTTGGGGTAATTACTGCTCCGGATCGACCCGCCGGGAGAGGAAGAAAACTTCAGCAAAGCGATGTAAAGAAATATGCACTGGAACAGAATTTAAATGTCCTGCAACCTACGAATTTAAAATCGGAAAATTTTCAGCAGGAATTAAAGCAACTACGACCAAACGTACATGTGGTAGTGGCCTTTAGGATGTTACCACAGTCTATTTGGGCTTTACCGGAATATGGCACATTTAATTTGCACGCCTCCCTCCTGCCCCAGTACCGTGGCGCGGCACCCATAAACTGGAGCATAATAAATGGAGATAAAAGTACCGGGGTTTCCACTTTCTTTATTGATAAAAAAATAGATACCGGCGCGATGATCCTGCAACGTGAGCTAACAATTGAAGAGAATGAAAATGTGGGGCAATTGCATGACCGCCTTATGGAGAGCGGGGCAAAGCTTATAGTAGAAACACTGGAACTAATTAAAAATGAGATTGTAGAAACGAGAGAACAGGAAGAAACTGGGAGTTTAAAACCCGCACCAAAACTTACAAAAGAAAATACGCGGATTGATTGGGAGAAGCCGGTAGCTGAAATTTATAACCTGATAAGAGGCCTGAATCCCTATCCTGCTGCGTGGACGATCCTGCAAAATGCTTCCGAAGAATATAAGGTAAAAATCTTTGAATCTGAGAAAATATTAGGTTCACATGAGCTTTCGGCAGGATCCATAGTAATAGATGAAAAAAACTTAAAAATCGCAGCACCTGATGGTTTTATTCAAATCTATGAAATGCAACTTCCGGGAAAGAGAAAAATGGCAATTCGGGACCTGCTCAACGGTTTCAGTTTCGATTCGGAAGCAAAAATGCTCTGAGGCCTTATGCTTGCTGAAATCATAAAAAATCAATTTTTGCAAGACTTCTTTGTTAACAAAAAGCCTAAGTTATCAACAATAAACTGCATTTCCCTTGATATTACTTGCGTGGCCGGGAAAACCATATAAATTTGTAGAGCAATGTAACAGAATGTTTAACCAACAACTTAATTAATTTTAAATTATGAACAAAACAGATTTAATCGACGCAATGGCTGAAAACGCTGGAATTTCTAAAGCTGCTGCTAAAAAAGCTTTAGAGTCTTTTCTGGAAAATGTAGAGAAATCGCTTAAAAAAGGAGATAGAGTTTCTCTTGTAGGATTTGGATCTTGGTCTGTATCAAAAAGAGCTGCTCGTGAAGGTAGAAACCCACAAACCGGAAAAACAATTAAGATTGCTGCTAAAAATGTAGTAAAATTTAAAGCCGGAGCAGATCTTCAAAAAGCTGTGAACTAATATTTTGTATTAGTAAAAAAATCAGAGCCTCCCCCGGGAGGCTTTTTTTATTAAAAAATTGGCATAATCATTTGTTTTTTTTAAATAAATAAGTAGATTAGTTAAAAAGAACCCATTATGATAGCTTTAAAACCAGCCAAAGGGCATCTGCTTGTAGCAGAACCTACAATAATCGGGGACGTGGCATTTAACCGTTCGGTAGTGCTGTTAGCTAATCATTCCGATACCGGATCTGTAGGATTTATTTTAAACAAAGTCCTTGATTTTACTCTTAAAGACCTTATTCCTGAACTCAAATTTTCTTTCAAAATCTATAATGGTGGTCCCGTAGAACAGGACAACTTGTATTTTATTCATAAAGTGCCCCACCTCATTCCAGACAGTATCGAAATTGCCAATGGTATTTACTGGGGGGGGAATTTTGAAGCTGTAAAGGAACTGGTAAACCGGGAAATGATAGATGAAAATCAAATAAAATTTTTTCTTGGATATTCTGGTTGGGATGCAGATCAACTTAATGCAGAGTTGGACTCCCACTCCTGGATTGTTACTACTAATGAGGATCAAACCGGGCTTATAGAACGTCCTTATGATTCTTTCTGGAAAGATAAAATGCTACAGCTGGGAGGGGAATATCTTTTATGGTGCAACGCCCCCGAAAATCCCAGCTACAATTAACCGAGACGTGCTTTTACATTAAGTTTGGAAAGTAATTCTCCCCCCACTTTAGTGGAGTACTCTTTTTTCCTGTACTTCGTTATTGGCTGAATTCCTACTACAACATTTGTAATAAACAGTTCATCAGCTTTTTGAAGCTCAAAAGGAGATATGGAAGTTTCTTCCAGTTGATATTCGGGCATTTCCTTTATTATCTTCAAAAGTTGTTTTCTTGTAATCCCATTTAAAGCACCATCGCTAACTGGCGGAGTCTTTATGCTTCTTTCTGTTACCAGGAAAAGATTACCATTTAAAGCTTCAACAACGTTTTTATTTTCATTTAAAATAAGACAGTTCTTGTAGCCATTTTCATTAGCAAAAATACTACCCAGCACATTTACCGCCCTGTTATTGGACTTAATGCTGGAAAGGATACCGCTATTAATATAGTGATCCTTAAAAAGTTCAACTTCGTAAGAAGCTTCATTTAATAAATAAAATGAATTTTCCAGTTCTTCCGTAATAATTGTATAACCAATTTCTCTGGTAGCAGGTGTATAATAGCCTCCCTCTTCCCTATAAACGGCAAATTTAACCCTCGCGGGAGAGCTCCTTAAATTATTACTTTCGATTAAATCCAGGATCTCTTCTTCAAGAAATTCCGGGGAGAAAGAAGCAGGAATTTCCATGCGCATAATCCTCATTGAGGACATTAGCCGAAAATAATGATCTTCCCAGAACATTATTTTTCCATTAATTACCCTAATGGTTTCAAATACAGAATCGCCATAAGCAAAACCACGATTATATACAGAGAGGTTTGCGTTCTCCTCTTTTACTAAATTGCCGTTGAGATTTATCATAAAAAAAGCCCCGTTTTTACGGGGCAAATGTACTATTTAAATGGGGAATATTAAACGGAACCAAGTACCTGTTTTAAATCTGAAATCATATTTTCCCAAAGCATCTTTCCTTCGTCTACTTCTCCTTCTTCAGCAAAATCTGTGATCATAATGGAGACATCTTTAGTAATATCGTCCACCTGAATCCTGATTTCAAAAAAATAAGGTGTATCCTCTTCTTCCAGCCACCTGAATTTTACCCGTTCATCACTCTTTTTGCTAACCATTTTTGCTTTTTCCTCACTGCCTTCCCATATAAAAGTGAAAATTTCTCCACGGGAATTAACATTATCGGCATACCACTCGCTCAAACCTGAGGGTGTAGAGATATATTGATATAGTAAAGACGGAGAAGCATGAATAGGAAACTCCATTTCGTACTTGATCTTTTCTTCCATTGTTTAATTGGTTTTGCGCCAATATAGATATTAATTGTAAAGATTGAAAGAAAAGAAATTAAATATTTTAGAATTTATTGTTTGCGCCAATTCAAATTGTTTTTATATTTGCACCCGCATTTACACAGAGGTTTAAATGCTTCGGAAATCAGGCCAATACTCTAATTTGGCAATTTTCGATAAGTAAGGCGAGGTAGCTCAGTTGGTTAGAGCGTCGGATTCATAACCCGGAGGTCCCGAGTTCAAATCTCGGTCTCGCTACAGTAATAACAAGGCTTCACAGAGATGTGAGGCTTTTTATTTTTGTACCTAGTACAGAATAAGTACAGAATTTGGTCTATTTTCAATAATTCATTAGGAGTCATTTGAAATATCACCAACTGATAGCAATTGAAACTGAATTTTAGGTTTATTCTGGAAAATCTAATTTAGAAGGCAATCTTTTTCAATATAACTATGGGTTTACCAGGAGAAAACTTGTACCACCAAACAGTTTCGCGATGTAACCTATAGTCGTTATTGAATATACCCAAGATCATTATTTCCCACTCCCCCACCATGCAACGGTAAATTCTCCTACTTCTAAGCACATTTTTCTAAAATTAAAAAGGTAAGATTTTAATTAGGCAGGCTGAATAATATCTTCTTCTCTTATTTCTTATCCACTAAAAAACATATATAAACTATTTAGTAAGATTATTATATTTGCCCTAAGTTGAAGATAGTGAAGCGCAAAGTATCGGAAAGGAAAAGCCAGTTGTCAAGGATTCAGTTA
>NZ_JAVRHP010000159.1:0-4024 GCF_031846505.1 Autumnicola edwardsiae | reverse complement strand
TTTTTTTTTTTATTCTTTTGTAAAATAATTTTTAATTTCTTTTATATGAAAACGACAATATCAAAAGATCAAATTAATTCTTATCACAAGAATGGGTTTTTAATAGTAGAAGATTTTTTGTCAACTGAGGAGACATTAAATTGGAAGGATACAATAGATGCAGCAATAGTAAAAAGGAAAGGCAGAAAATTTCCTCACTCTGAAATTAAAACAGGGCAATCTGATGGAATTAATAAGGATGCGGAATATTTTGGCAAAGTTTTTAATCAAATCATTAATTTATGGATGACAGATAAGGGGGTTAAAGACTTGATGTTGGACAAAAGAATTGGAAAAATGGTGGCAGATTTGGCGCAAATTGATGGGGTCCGAATATGGCATGATCAATCATTGGTAAAGCAACCTTGGGGCAATCCGACGGCTTGGCACTTGGATACACCATTTTGGTCTTTTGAACATAGAGAAGCACTCAGTATTTGGGTAGCTTTAGAAGATGTTACCCTCCAAAATGGATGTATGTATTTTATGCCTGGAACTCATAAACACACAGATCTTTCCGAGCCCGGAATAAGTGCTAATATGGGAGATATATTTAGTACATATCCTCAATTCGAAACTATGAATCCGGCTCCGGCAGTAATTAAAGCAGGGAGTTGTACGTTCCATAATGGACTTACCATTCATGCGGCAGGAGTTAATATGACTCCGTATCCTAGAAAAGCGATGACTTGTGCTTTTATGCCAGATGGTGCCATTTTCAATGGAAAACAAAATGTGCTTTCAGATGAATATTTCAAGAAATTAAAAATCGGAGATGTTTTAAATTTTGAAGATCAAAATCCATTGATATATCATAAAGATTGGAATTAATGTATCAAAAAATTAAATGGGGGTTCTATAATGAAATGAGACCCAAGGAAATTGAAGCAATCTTAAAAAAAAGACCGATTGCCTTTTTACCGTGGGGAGCAATTGAATATCATGGGAAGCATAATCCCGTAGGGTTAGATAGTATAAAAGCATTGAATTTATGTACAGATGTGGCTAAAGAAACAGGGGGAATTGTTATGCCTGTTGTTGATTTAGCTGCAAATCTTATAAAATCATATCCTGGGATTAGTTTTAAAAAGCACTCCATTGAGTTTTCGGAAAAATTAATTTATATGATTTGTGAAGAGTATTTGGACCAACTGGCAGATCAAGATTTTAAAATCGTTATTTTACTTTCTGGACATGCAGGAGAGCCTCATTTACAAAATTTAAAAACTGTTGCGGAAAACTTTAATAAAAAAAATAAATCCAAACACTGTTGGGCATTAGCAGAATTTGATGTTTTGCCAAAAGATTTACTAGTAGCAAACCACTCTGCTTTAGAAGAAACATCTTTACAATTGTATTATGCTAAAGAAATGGTCGATTTAAAATCTTTACCACAAGACAGGGAAATCAGTTTAGAATTAGATGCTGTTTCGGGCAGGGATCCAAGGTCTGCTTCGGTATCATATGGAGAAAAAATAGCTAAAACTTTTGTGCATAATGTTAGTAAAAAAATACAGCTATTAATAAATTCATTTTGTTAAAATATGAAAAATAAATTATTAGGGAAAACAGGATTAGAGGTTAGTGAAATAAGTTTAGGAACCTGGGCTTTTGGGAATAATGTCTATGGAGGTGTGGAGGAAAAAGATGCAATTAATACTATTCATGAAGGGATTGATTTAGGTGTAAATCTATTTGATACAGCACCACAATATGGAACACCTAATCAAGATGGGGTTGCAGAAATAGTATTGGGAAAAGCTTTGAAAAAAAAGCGAAAAAATGTGCATATATCCACAAAATTCGGAAGGAATCCATCTATTGACAACGGGAGTTCCCAATTTTATAAATCAAGAATTATAAATTCTGTAGAAGAAAGTCTAAAAAGACTGCAAACTGATTATATTGACGTGCTCTTTTTTCATTCTCCCTTTTCGCCAGATGAGATCAATGATGATGTTTGGGAAGGCGTTGAACAAGTAAAAAGCCAAGGAAAAGTTCGCTTTGTAGGGCACTCTATTTCTATGTTACCTCAAACGGAAAACATGTCTCAGCAATGGGTAAAAGAGAATAAGATCGACATTGTTCAGGTTGTATTGAGTTTGATGAATAGAGAATCAGAAGAATTGATTGAAAAATTACAAGAGAAGAAAATAGGTGTTTTTGCAAGAGAATGTTTGGCTAATGGTTTTCTATCTGGAACAATTACAAAAAATACTGAATTTGTTGGGGGCACATTGAATGCTCGTTATACTGCAAAAGAATTGATTTCAAGAATTGATCAGGTAAATGAGTTTAGATACTTGATTCGAGATGATATAAATAATATGCCTCAAGCTGCTCTGCGTTGGGTGCTTGATCAAAAAGGTGTATCGACTGTTTTGTCTGGAGCAAAAAATGGTTCTGAATTAAAAGAAGCTATTTTTGCTTCAGATGCTAATTCTTTTACTAAAGAAGAATTAGCATTAGCAAAAAGACTATTGAAAAAAAACTTTGAAGCGGCATAGTTTTTAAATAATAACTTATATTAAAAGTTTTAATAGCCTTTTTAGTCATCAGAATCTCCCGGTACCTCGGATACTGCGGAAAGATAACGTAGATTTATGGATAGGATTTGTGTTTTCTTTAAGACTTAAAAAAGTTTACTTTTTATGAGTTGCGTCTATTTTAATTCACAACGGCTTTGTCTCGGTAATTTTCATTATTTAACCTTGCCAGTCAAAGAACAAAGAACGAGTCCAAAATTAATAATATGTTTGTAATCTTAGGATTATTTTTTCATGCTCTCGGAGGGTTTGCTGCTGGTAGTTTTTATCTACCTTTTAAACTTATTAAAACATGGAAATGGGAAACTGCATGGTTTGTATTAGGTGTTGCCGCTTGGATCATAACACCTATATTAATGGCTTGGATTACTGTTCCCAATCTTATAGATGTCCTTTTTTTAGCGAATTATGGCACTAAAATCTACACTTTTTTATTTGGTGTTCTTTGGGGAATTGGAGGTTTAACCTTTGGTTTATCAATGAGATTTTTAGGTATGTCTTTAGGAACAGCGGTATCCTTGGGATTTACAGCAGCTTTTGGGACCTTAATTCCGCCAATCTATAATGGACGCTGGCAAGAATTATTACAAACTAAAGGCGGGCAATTCACATTAATTGGTGTTTTTATTTGTCTTGTAGGAATAGCCGTCGCAGGAAAAGCAGGAATGCTTAAAGAAAAGGAATTGAGTTCAAAAGAACAAAAAGAAACTGTTGCTGAATTCAATCTTAGAAAAGGAGTTGTTATTGCTATTATTTCTGGTGTTTTGAGTTCGTGTTTTGCTTTTGGATTACAATCAGGAAAACCTATCGCGGATTTAGCTTTAAGTTCAGGAGCCATTGATATTTTTCAAAATAACGCTATTTTAGTTTGGATTTTATGGGGAGGTTTTGCTACTAATTTTATATGGACCAGTTTTCTAAATATTAAAAATAAAACCTTTACCGATTTAATATATAAAACTACTCCTAACAAGTCTAAAAATTACCTTTTGGCAGCTGCAGGAGGCATTACCTGGTATTTTCAGTTTTTCCTTTATGGTATGGGTACTACGTTTTTAGGAGAAGAATATGAATTTGCTAGTTGGACCATCCATGTTTCATTTATTCTTTTATTCAGTACTGCTTGGGGATTATATTTCAAGGAGTGGAAAGGAGTTTCAACCAAAACTATGCGTACCCTATGGGGGGGGCTATCCATAATTGTATTATCGGCTCTAATAATCGGTGCTGGAAATTATATAGAGTAGAAATAGCGCCTTCTTAGAATGTGGTCTTGAGTTAGTTACAAAGGAGCTAAAATATTAAATTTTTGATGTTGTTCTTTCACTGCTTTTTTCTTGTTTTTCTTAAATTCAAATGCAGTGGACTAAATTTTCTGTGGTATGTTCCGAAGCTTTTCGTATTTTTTGTTAAAAAATTTTAGTTGATGATAAAAATTG
>NZ_JAVRHP010000158.1:0-4054 GCF_031846505.1 Autumnicola edwardsiae | reverse complement strand
TCAACACTAATGAATTACCAATTTAGTGAAAAAATTGATACTAATTTAGGTAACCGAATAGGTAACCCAAGAATTGATATAAAAGCCAATCTTATGATATCAGAAAAAAATGAAAATCACTGATTTTCATAAGATTAGCTATTATTTGATGTATAATGACATCATAATTGTCGGGATGACAGGATTTGAACCTGCGACCCTACGCCCCCCAGACGTATACGCTACCAGACTGCGCCACATCCCGATCTATAATTTAGCTCAGAAGTGTCCCTTTTTCAAGCTATGTCATTCCCTTCTGGAATTAATATTACGTAAGAAAATTTTGGAACCTTCGTAACGATTTGCAAATAAAGTGGCTTATGAACAAATTTCAAAAGGAAAAAGAAAGTTTTATTCCGTTTTTAAATCTTCACAAGGACTTGCCGTTAAGAAGGATTTAAAAAATGGTCAGGATGATACCCCGTCCGTTCTTCCTTATCAAGCGAATCGATGCGCTGCATATCTTCTGTAGTTATTTCAAAATCAAAAACCTGGGCATTTTCAATGATCCTTTCTTTATGCACGCTTTTTGGTATTGTCACTGCCCCTTTTTGCAAACTCCATCTAATGGCCAGTTGGGCTATGCTCTTATTATATTTTCCTGCAATGTCATTTAATTCGTCAATTTCAAATATTGCTCCACGCATTAACGGCGACCATCCTTCATATTGTATATCATGTTTTTTGCAAAAATCCAGAAGCGACTGCTGCACCAGTCTTGGATGAAACTCATTCTGAAGGACCATAGGAACAATATCAAAATTATCCATTATCTCCTGTAAATGATGCTCCAGGCAATTACATACCCCAATGGCTTTAACTTTGCCACTCCTGTACAATTCCTCAAGTGCCTTCCAGGTATCGAGGTACTGTGGAGTCGGCCAATGGATAAGATATAAATCAATATAGTCCAATTGTAATTTCTCAAGAGATTGCTCGAAAGATTTTAAAGTATTTTCATATCCCTCATCATCATTCCAAACCTTGGTTGTTACAAAAATTTCTTCCCGCGGAATGCCGGCAGACCTGATTGCCTCACCAACCCCCTCTTCATTTTTGTACATACTTGCCGTATCAACATGTCTATAACCTTGCTCCAAAGCAGCATGTATAGCGTTGACTACTTCTTTCCCATCCTTGGCTTTGTAAACACCAAGGCCGAAATTTGGCATTTTGATGCCATTACTTAAAGTGGTAGTTCCTTTTATATCGTTTATATCCATCATATATTCTTGTTGTGAATTTGAAATATAACAAAATTTGGTGAAAATTCTATGGAATAACAGACATTGACAGCATATAATATTAAAAGAGAAGAATGTTATTTGTTATTCAGGAAACAAAATCATTTCCTAAGGATCATTATAAAGACAGTACCTAAAAATTAGCTATTTTCGCAAAGAAGATATTTTTAAGAACATTTCTACTATCCCCAACTATGAAAAACCTCTTAACGCTTATTTTTCTTTTGAGCTTTGCCCAAATGACAATAAGTGCCCAGGATATAACAGAAAAAAATACCGATAGCCTTTACTATAAAGCCCTTGATTTTTACAAAGGGAAGGAATACCAGAAGTCATTAATGCTTACTAATCGTGCCCTAGAACTTGCTCCGGAATATCATGACATCAGGATTCTACAGGTAAGAAATAATTGGGCTCTTGATAATTTAAATGAAGCTGATGATGATTTGAATATTTTACTAAAAGAAGCACCACAATATGTAGACACTAAGCCTCTTGCTTTGCAGCGAATTAACAGATTTACAGACAAAGAGGAAGCGCTGGTCTATTTATCGCGACTGGAGAAATTTTATCCTGATGAAAGTTCTTTTAAAATTCAGAAGGCACAGCTTCTTATTAAGTTAAAAAGAAGGCAGGAAGCCCGGGAGATCGCTCTGAAAAGTATTGAAGACACCGGGATTTCAGGTGCCGATCGTTATGTATTGCAGACCATCTTAAACAGGACTGTTTCTAATGAAATTGCTATAAATTATCAGCTAATAAATTTTAGCAAAGACTACGGAAGGGATCCATGGCATACTGTAAGTGCAGAGTTTCAGCATAATATTGATCGTACAGCGGTGATTGGAAGGATTAATTATACAGACAGGGCTTACGACCAGGGAACCTTGTACGAACTTGAAGCCTATCCGGTAATTAATGACCGAACGTATGCCTTTATAAATGCAGGTTTCTCCAACGGCGACCTCTTTCCTGATTTCCGCGGAAGCGCTTCGCTATTTTACAATTTCGCTCAAATATTTGAAGCTGAAATTGGCGGAAGACTTTTAAATTTTAACAACAGTAGTTTTTTTACCGGAATTGTAGGTATTACTGCTTATAGCGGCAGCTTTTATCTTAACGCCAGAACGTTTTTGGGGCCCGAAAGAGTCAATCAACTGGTACAAAATTATCAGTTTAACATTAGGTACTACTTTGGGAATGCAGACAATTACTTCTTCGGGAGATTGGGAAGCGGAATTTCTCCCGATGAAAGGGCTATTTTTACATTAGTACAAAACAATCCGGGACTGGAAGCTTATTACTTTAATGTAGGAATAAACAAATCTTTGGGGATTCATCATATTATACAAATAGGTGGAGGTTACCTTTTTGAAGACGTAAATTCAGAAACTCAGGGAAGCCAGCTTCTTGCCAATTTGATGTATCGCTACAGGTTTTAGTCTTCAGAAATTTTAAAACCTTTTCTAGTCATTACTCCCCATCCCGATTTTATTTTAAACAATTTTTTATAGTAACCTTTCATCTGCCCATACAATAAAACAGGATGATACAAAAAAGGTTCAAGATAAGATGCCAGGAGCAACTCTATCACCTGCCGGGGTTTTGTATAATGATCAAAGCTTTTTACATACATAAAAACAGCAGCAGTAGAAAAGAGACAACCCAGGAGGTAAATAAATGCATAGATAAGGATAGCATTTGGCCAATTGATAAGTCCCAGTACGGCAAAAACCACAATTGCAATAATACCCAGGAACTCCACCAGAGGCGCACCAAATTCAAAAATGAGCCAGTAAGGGAAATAAATTAGTCCCATTTTCTTATACTTTCTGTTTAAAAAAAGATGCTTATGAATACTTATAGTCTCCCATAAACCCCTGGACCACCTGTCACGTTGATTGATTAGTACCTGATATGTGGGAGGCGCTTCTGTCCAGCAAAGGGTTTCCGGCAGATATACAACTTTATAAGGTAATTTTAGATCTTCCATATGTGTTCTTAACCTAATACACAATTCCAGATCCTCCCCTACCATTTTGGCATCAAAACCTCCTACTTCAATAACCCTTTTAAGGGGGTACATTCCAAAAGCACCTGACACCAGCATTAATCCATTGATTTCCCCCCATGCCATTCGTCCCAATAAGAAAGCTCGTATATACTCCACGACCTGAACCATAGGCACAAGATTATCTGGTAGCCTCAACTCCTTTAAAACACCATTTTTTACCACAGAATCATTGGCTATACCTATACCTGCTCCACAGGCAATTATTTCCTTATCATCTTCTTCTAAATAAGGCCTTACCATCTTTAATAAAGCATCCTGCTCAATAATACAATCGGCATCTGTACAAATAACCAATTCACTATTGGCAAAATTCATTCCCGCATTTAAGGCATCTGCCCTACCACCGTTGTTTTTATCTATTACGGTAAGGTGGGTATATTTTTTATTCCTGCTCTTATAAATGTAATTGACGGAAGCAGTTGGAATAGGTTGGGTTATAAACGTTGCATCTCCTGGTTCAAGCTCAAACTCTTTGATAAGCTTCTCCAGGGAGTCGTCTTTACTGCCATCGTTAACTAAAATAAATTCATAATAAGGATACTGAATAGATAAAAGGGACTTTACATTTTCTACTATGGTTAAACCTTCATTATAAGCCGGGGCAACCAGTGTTACAGAAGGAATGTCCGTCGCACCCACAATATCTTTCACATTTAAAAAAACAGAGCGCTGCTTTGTTCTTTTAATAGCCCTGTTT
>NZ_JAVRHP010000157.1:0-4083 GCF_031846505.1 Autumnicola edwardsiae | reverse complement strand
ACTCTCCAGACACAACAGCTGGCTATTTTTTAATCGAACTCAGGTTTAAAATAACCTTAATCCTCTCTTTTGTTCTTTCTGATTAGTAAGTAAAAGTTAAGAAATCAAACTTAAGATGCCTAAACCTGTGTCGAATCGTAAGTCCTTGCTTGCAACGCCTGATTGTGCTACCGCTGTTCTTTCGGTCGGAACTTGCGGACAATCGCGCTCGCCAGCTCGGCTTGTTTTTATTCAAGACTTTGTGAGTTATCAAAAAAAAGGAGCCCCAGACGGGAAATATTTAAATAAGTTATTCGGGATGATCTTTCAAATTCTTCGGTCAACCTAGCCATAAATTCAATTAAGTTTTTGTCTGAGGTGGTCCTTGAAATCCCCTACAGGTTCTAGGATATAGAAAGACCTCGAAAAGAAACAAGTTGCCACAGGTCCTTTCAAAATTAAGAAGAAGGTACTACCCACATGCTCCGGTATTCCTTTGCCACGCATATTCGAAAGCGGAATCGATATTAGATATATTCAGGTTCTTCTAGGACACAGCAGCACAAAATCAAGAGAAATTTACACACACGTTGCCACTAACGTTTAATTTAACATAAAAAATCCCTTACATTTGTAACAGACGTAATAGAATAACAGTAATATTGCTATTAACAAAACGTTACCCAAAATTGAAAACAATATTTTGTTCTAATGAATTTTCCGATCATAGGTGCTAAACAATTAAAGGATAAATTAGAGAATCAAAATCTAATAATTTTAGACTGCAGCCCAAAGTCAAACAAGGCTGGTTTAAATTCGAACTATGGAAATGAAAAAATTGAAGGTGCTAGATATTTTGACCTAAAGAATGATTTCAGTGATCCAGGATCAAATTATCCAAATACACTTCCCACTTCAGAACAATTTTCAGAGAATTGCAGAAAGTTAGGTATTAGTAATTCAAGTGAAATAATAGTTTATGATAATTTAGGAGTTTATACTAGTCCAAGAGTTTGGTGGATGTTTAATGTTATGGGACACAATGATGTTTCTGTTTTAAATGGCGGACTACCAACTAAAACTAATTACGCCTCAAATATAGAATTAGGGAATTTTACTTCAAATTTCCGGAAAGAAATGATTTCGGATTTCGATTTCATAAAGAAAAATTTGATTAAGAAAAATGCACTTATAATTGATGCACGAAATCAAGACCGATTTAATGGAGTTATCGCTGAACCTAGAGAAGGATTGAGAAGTGGAAACATACCTAATTCAATTAATATTCCTTTTCAAGATGTTCTTGAAAATGGAAAATTTAAGGAAAAAAATCAATTGAGATTAGTATTTAAAGATATAGATAATGAATCTAAAAAATTGGTTTTCAGTTGCGGATCTGGAGTAACTGCCTGTATTGTGTATTTGGCGAGTGAATTAATTCTCAATAATAAAAAATCTCTTTATGACGGCTCTTGGACGGAATGGGGAAGTTTAGTGAATTAGGGAAATTACAACTTTGGGTAACAACATATAAAAACAATGCTAAAACCTGTCTCAAATCGAAACACTTGGCGTACTTGCTGCGTCTGATTTTCCTGCGGAAAATCATCGCCGGCAATCGCCGCACTGGTTTTACACGGAACGTTGTGCAACCTTCTCTATATGAAGAAACTCCATTAATTTCTTCGGCTAACGTCAAAGAAAATGGACAGAGCGAAAAGGGAAATAGGAGCAATTTTTAAAGATTGCAACTAATTGATTATCAATAACAAAATTTGACGTTTGTAAGAATATTAAAAACCAAGATAAATGGACCTGCTCTACTCAATTATTTATGATCCCAAAATTAATCAGGTTATAAGAAATTTAAATTATTTTTTATCACCAATACTACCTGAAAAGGTAAAAATCCATCCTGCTGGTTTAATTAATGTAAGAGTTAAAAATCACAATTCATTTAAACTAAAAACCAACCAGACAAGTTATGTTACGAGAGAACTTTTCTGGAAAGGAAGTCAAAACTATGAATACACACCTATTTTTATAAAATTAATCCAAAAAGTTAATAACTTTTTCGACATTGGCTCGAGCATTGGATATTTTAGTATTCTGGGAGCAAACGTAAATAAAAACTTAAAAGTAGAAGCTTTTGAACCTTCCACAGGCTCAATGATTTATCTTTCAGAAAATGTAAAAATAAATTATTTAAGTGATAGAATAAACGTAAACTATTTGGCATTGTCTGATAAAACAGGTCAAATAGATTTTTGTGAAATTAGAAATCGAAAATATCCAACAATTTATAACTTATCAGGAGAACATAATATTGGAACTAAACCAAATCTTAAATCAATTATAACGAAAATTAATTCTGACACTTTGGACAGCTTTGTGCTAAAAAAAAAAATTACGAATATTGACCTAATGAAATTGGATACGGAAGGCTGTGAAGATTTAGTTTTAAAAAACGGTTCATTAACAATCGGTAAATTTAAACCGATTATTATATGCGAAATATTATTCGACAGAATTGAAAGTCAACTTGAAAAAGTTATGTTAGAACATCAATATGAATTTTATAATCACATCGGAAATGGCCTTAAAAAAGTAAATAGTATCCAAAGAAAAATAGATAATGGGGTTAGAAATTGTTTTATTGTTCATCCTACGAAAAGATATTTGATAGACGAATTTATTCTATAAAATATATTGCACGAGGGTGTAAAATAAATTCTGTCTGAATAGCTTTATTTATTAATTTCATTCAGATCGAATTATCACCATAAAAGAACAACAAGAAAGGACTATCTCATAAACTGTGTAAATGAAAAAAGAGGATTTATTTAGCGATGAATTTTTGAAGCAGTTCAGAAACGGAAAAGGACTCAACGGATTTTTAAAGGATCTGCAAAAACGAGGCATTGAAAAGATGCTCGAGGGAGAACTTGATGATCATCATGGCTATGATAAAAATCGGAAATCCGACAATCCCAACACCCGTAATGGCTATGGTCAAAAGAAGGTCCGTACTTCCTTTGGGGAATCGGAGATCCAGGTTCCCCGGGATCGTAATACTTCTGATCATCCCCCAATATATCTTTCAGTAATTTTAAAATTCTTAATAATTCCTGGAGCCAGGGTGTGCTCTATTTTCCGGGAATGGTAGTCAATAAGATTTTGGAGTTATTGAGAGTTTTCATCTTCCCCCAGATAGGTAGCCTTAATTAGCTTAGCCGTAATTAACTTGCCTTAGAGGTTAAATCCTGATAACATTGGAATAATTTAGATTTTGTAGAATCCAGGTAATGATTTATTTGTTTCGCTTCTATAGAAGTGCCTTTGGCCCTTCTATTCTTAATATCACACAAATCAAGTGAAATTTTCCTTTTCAGACTTACGAGGACTGTAAGTGCCATACATACAAAAAGAAAGATGTAAAACGGACTCAGCATTGCTCTAAAGTTTTCTTTTAAGAGATGAAGCTCCTTCCTCCTGGGGCTCCGGAAAAGTTTTTCCAAAGAACAGAAAAGCGTAAATAACAGTTGGCGCCATAATAATCCAAATTTGAGTCTCCCAGGTAAACCCAAAATCTGTCATGAACTTTGATATGAGAGATCCAAGGAAAATCCCTCCCGGAAACCACATATGAAACCTGTTCAGCATTTTATTCATTTTAACACCAGAATACATAGCTGCAATCATAGGGTTACAGGCCGCTTCTGTACATCCATTACCAAAACCGATAAAGAGTGTGTGTAGATATTAGTAAGCCGTATTATCACCCTGCATAAATCGTTAGTATTATTCCCAGTGTATGGGCTACAAAAGCTACTGTCATTATATTTTTCGGTCCGAAAGTATGATACACCAGCCTCCAATAATCATTGAAATGGGCATCCCCAGGACCCACATAGAATTAATGAATCCAAGTTGTTCTGCAGAAAGGTCAAATTCTTCTCCCAATTGTGGAAGTATCCCTGTCCTAATAGAGAAGGAAAAGGCGGTGGTTATAAGAGCAAAACAACTTCCATGAAATAAAGCATTTTTATTAAGGGATGCAGTTGTCACGTGATCTAATTTTATTAGTTAGTCGACCCTTAGAAA
>NZ_JAVRHP010000156.1:0-4102 GCF_031846505.1 Autumnicola edwardsiae | reverse complement strand
GAAGCAGGTTACCGTGGAAATTTTGAAAATGAAATCACAGATTATAAGCTCTATCAGGAAAACGTGGCCGGGAATCTTTTGCTGAATGTAAACCAAACAAATATTTTTGATTATTCTGAAAACGTCCAGGCACTTTATTCTCAATACGGATCAAGATTTGGCGATTTTAGCTTCTTACTTGGTTTACGCCTTGAAAATACTAATTTAAAAGGGACGATTGATTCAGAATTAACTGAAGAAGAATTACAGGATATTTATTCCTTTGAAATTGATACCGATTTTGACAACAATTATCTAGGCCTCTTCCCTACTGTGAACCTTATTTACGAACTGGGCGAAGAAGAAAATATCACTCTTGGTTATAATAGAAGAATTAACAGGCCACGTGGCTGGTACATAAATCCTTTCCCTTCCAGGAGCAGTAGAAATAATGTGTTTCAGGGAAATCCTAACTTACAGCCGGCCTACTCTAATGCTTTTGATTTGGGCTACTTAAAAAGGTGGGAAAAAATCACGCTTACCTCTTCTGTTTATTATCAACGTGAAACAGATGCCTTTTCAAGAATTCAGGAAAACGTAAATATTACGGTGACAAATCCAGACTATATTGAAGGGGAAGATCCCGCTTCAGAACAATATGTTCAACAGCGCGTGATTCGAAGTATTCCTTTTAACCTGGCCACCAACGACCGCATGGGTGCTGAAATTGGTTTTCTATATAATCCGGCAGATTGGTTAAGGCTTAATGGTAGTTTTAATTATTTCAGGTTTAAACTGGATGGAGAATTTAACGGTACAGATTATAGCCAGGAAAATTCCAGCTACTTTGGTAGGTTCAGTTCAAAAGTTACTTTACCATGGCTTATAGATTGGCAAACTAATGCCTTTTATCGTGGCCCTTCAGATGAAGTACAAGGTACACAAGATGGAATACTTTCTATAGATCTTGCATTTAGTAAGGAGATTTTAAATGAACAGGCAACTATTTCATTAAATGTACGCGATTTACTGAACTCCAGAAAAAGAGATTCCTATACCCTCACAGACAATTATGAGCAGGATAGTCAATTTCAGTGGAGGCAAAGACAAATTAACCTGTCTTTTATATACAGGTTCAATCAACAAAAGAGACAACAGCAAAGGGAAGATGCCGGTAATGGAGATGAAATGGAAGACGAATTCTAAAGGCTAAGAATGGAATAAAAAAAAGGGACAGAAAATTGTCCCTTTTTTTATGCGTTTTTTACATCTGCTTCCTTAGCTTTTTTTCTGGCAGCCTGCTTCTCTTTAATAAGTTCCGTCACCGAACCTCCAATCCAATAAGGAACAATTGCAACTAGAAATATCATTAGCCAAAAACCCATCGTTAAGATTATGAGGAAAGCTAAAAACCCAAGATACTGATCGAATTCGAACATAATTCTAAATTTTGAATCTTGTCAAAGATATAAACTCTCGATGGCTTATCACAAATAAAAATTAATTTTTTAGGCTGAAGGCTCTTCTGAAGGCCGATATTGTTAAAAATTAAGGCCCCATCCGGCAGCCTAAATTTAATCGGTTTTTAAGCCTAAAGAAAGCTGCTAAAATGTAAATTTGTAAAGGAATCAATTATAACATTATGGATTACAGAATAGAAAAGGACACCATGGGGGAAGTAAAAGTCCCTTCAGATAAGCTATGGGGAGCTCAAACAGAGCGTTCCAGAAATAATTTTAAAATTGGCCCTTCGGGCAGTATGCCCCTGGAAATTATTTACGGCTTTGCCTATCTTAAAAAGGCTGCTGCATATACTAACTGCGAACTTGGGGCTCTAGCCGTAGAAAAGAGGGATTATATCGCCAAGGTATGTGATGAAATCTTAGCCGGTAAACACGACGACCAGTTCCCCCTGGTAATTTGGCAAACCGGAAGCGGAACCCAGAGTAATATGAACGTAAACGAGGTTATTGCAAACAGGGCACACCAGCTCACCGGTAAAAAGATTGGCGAAGGTGAAAAAACTTTGCAACCAAACGACGATGTAAATAAATCACAGTCTTCAAATGACACTTTTCCTACGGGAATGCATATCGCCGCTTACCAAAAAATTTCCAAAACGACACTTCCGGGGCTAAGAAAGCTTCGGGAAACTTTAAAGAAAAAGTCCGATGAATTTAAGGAAGTGGTAAAAATAGGCCGTACTCATTTTATGGACGCCACTCCCCTAACCCTCGGCCAGGAATTTAGCGGGTACGTAGCCCAGCTGGATTACGGAATCCGTGCACTGGAAAACACACTACCGCATTTAGCTGAACTTGCTTTGGGTGGAACTGCAGTTGGAACCGGACTTAATACTCCAAAGGGATATTCTAAGCGTGTGGCAGAATTTATTGCCAAATTCACTGAACTTCCTTTTACTTCTGCCGCCAATAAATTTGAAGCACTGGCTGCACATGATGCTTTTGTGGAAACTCATGGAGCACTAAAACAAATAGCCGTTTCTTTAAACAAAATTGGTAACGATATTAGAATGCTAGCTTCCGGCCCTCGTAGCGGAATTGGAGAAATTATTATTCCAGCCAACGAGCCGGGATCCTCTATTATGCCCGGGAAAGTTAATCCTACCCAGTGTGAGGCTTTAACAATGGTCTGCGCCCAGGTGATAGGAAACGATGTAAGCATGAGCGTTGGAGGAATGCAGGGACAATTTGAACTAAATGTTTTTAAGCCTGTAATGGCTGCCAACCTGCTGCAAAGCGCAGAACTTTTGGGCGATGCATGTAAATCTTTTGAAGAGCATTGTGCAAGGGGAATTGAAGCTAATAAAAGCAGGATTCAGGAGCATTTGAACAATTCCCTGATGCTGGTAACTGCCTTGAACACCAAAATTGGGTACTACAAAGCTGCTGAAATTGCAAATACAGCACATAAAAATGGGACTACCTTAAAAGAAGAGGCCGTAAACCTTGGCCATTTAACGGCTGAAGAGTTTGATGAGTGGGTACAGCCAAAAGATATGGTTGGAAACCTGAAATAATTCTCTTTTTTATACATAAAATTTAGCCACGAATGTAATTGTGTTCGTGGCTTTTTTTATTTTGAAGGCATGCCTCAAAAATGGCAATTTTCGGCATTACCTGAAATTGCTCGCCAAATTGGATTGGAAGGATAGTTTGTAAAAAGGATTGTACCTCTTTCAACAAATAAGGTTTCTTGCAACCAACTATCGTTGAGTCAAAATTTTAATGAGCTCCTCTTTTTTCCTAACAGATACACTTACTGTTGAACCATTTTCAAGTTCTACATATCCGCCTTTACCTTTATAATAGCGGTAAACATATTTTAGATTTACAAGATGTGACTGATGGACTCTAAAAAAATTTCGTGTTTTAAGTAATTCTTCAACTTGCTTGAGTGTTTTTGTCATAGTTATTTTTTTTCCATCGTATAGAAAAATATCAGTATAATTAGAATGAGCTTCGCATTTAATAATATTGTCGATCTCTATAAGCAAGAGCCCATCTGCAGTAGGAACAGCAATTTTATGGAGATCTGGATTCATAATATTAATATTTGATTTTAAAGCCTCTAATTGCTGGGATAAATTGTTGTATTTACTTAACTCGTTAGTCCTGGCTATAGCATTTTTTAATTGCTGCCGGTCTATGGGTTTTAGTAAATAGTCAATAGCACTGTAGCGAAAAGCTTTAACAGCATAATCATTATAGGCTGTCGTAAAGATAATATCAAAGTAAAATTCGCTAAGCTTATCCAGGAGGTCAAAGCTATTTTCTTCTTCAAGCTGAATATCCAGGAATACAATGTCTGGATCGTATGTATGTATAGCATCATAAGCTTCAACTACAGTAGAAGCTGTTGCACAAACCTCAATATTTTCAAAATCTGCAAGAAGCATTTTTAAGACCTGGATACAATGCTTTTCATCATCAACTAAAATGGCTCTTTTCATAGAAAATATTTTAGATCATTCTTAAAGGCAGACTAATTTCTACCACCGTTCCTTTCTTCTTGTCTGTAATTTTTAAACTGCTTGTTCCTGATTTTTTATTAGAGTCATTAAGGATTTGGAGACGGTTTTCTGTAAGCCGTAATCCCATGG
>NZ_JAVRHP010000155.1:0-4110 GCF_031846505.1 Autumnicola edwardsiae | reverse complement strand
AAGATTACTGCAAAAATGAATAGTCTGGAGGATCTTGAAATGGTGGAACTTCTTTATAAGGCCAGCAATGCCGGGGTTAAGATAAGGTTGTTAGTGAGAGGATTTACCTGTCTTATACCGGGAATTAAAGGAATGAGTGAAAATATTTATATTACCAGTGTAGTAGACCGTTACCTGGAACACGGCCGTATCTACATTTTTGAAAACGGTGGTGACGAGAAGATTTTCTACGGAAGCGCAGACCTTATGAGCCGGAATCTGGATAGAAGAATTGAGGTTATTTCCCCTGTTTTGGATAAAGATATTGCAAAAGAATTTAAGGAATTACTGGATATACAGCTGAAGGATAATGTAAAAGCCAGAATTCAGGATGCTTCCGAAGAAAATTTATATGTAGAACGTGCTGAAGGAGAAAAAGCTATACGCTCACAATACGAAATGTACAAGTATTTAAAAGAAAAACACACTTCATGAAATCCATAAGAATAGGTGGCGTGCCGGAACATTTTAATCTTCCGTGGCATTTGTGCATAGAAGGCAATGAATTCAATAAAGAAGAGATAAACGTGATCTGGAAAGATTTTCCAGATGGTACAGGTGCCATGAACAAAGCCCTTCGTTCCGGAGAAATAGACGCAGCCGTTATTTTAACTGAAGGCATTACCCGTGATATCATTAATGGGAATAATGCCAAAATAGTACAAACTTACATAGGTTCACCACTCATCTGGGGGATACATGTAGCCGCCGATTCGGCATATAAGAATAGTGCAGACCTCCAGCATACCAAAGCTGCGATTAGCAGGGAAGGTTCCGGTTCTCATTTAATGGCTTATGTAAATGCCCAAAACAATGGATGGAATGTTGATGACCTTGAGTTTGAAATTGTAAAGGATATAGATGGTGCTGTAAAAACTTTAAAAGAGGATAAAGCCCAGTATTTTATGTGGGAACATTTTACTACAAAACCACTTGTGGATAATCATACTTTCAGACTAATTGCCGACTGCCCTACTCCATGGCCGTGCTTTGTAATCGCAGTTAGAGAGGAAGTATTAAAATATGATGCGCAGCGAATAAAAACAATGTTGGATGTTTTGAACAACAAAACAGCAGGTTTCAAAGAAATTCCAGGAATAGATGTAATGTTAGCTGAACGCTATGATCAAAAGCTTGAAGATATCAGGAAATGGTTAAAACTGACGAACTGGAGCAACAGCCAACTCTCTGAGGCAGAATTAACTGAAGTCCAGAAGAAATTATTACGGTTAAATCTCATAAGTAAACAGGTCGAAAGTTCAGAAATATTACATAGTTTGTAGCCGATTTTGGTTGGGAGATGTTATTAAAAGCGCAGGTCGATAATTGTCATTTTCAAGATCTCAATTGAATACAAGAGAGGATAATTTTGATATTTCTTATCTCCTACTTTGAAACAGGCCGATAATTGCCAATTTTCGGATCAAACTTTTTTTCTTAAGAAGCTTCTTTCCGTATTAAACGAGTAAGGTTTCAAAAACAAGACTGGTTTCGTTAAAAGGTGTTCTAAAATTGGTATTTCCAATAAAAGAAGGTCGATAATTGGCGAATTTAGGATTTGCTTTTGTTACTGAATCAAAATCTCACAGGTTTCAAAAAGCTGTAAGGTCTGGCGTATCACCAATCTACCGGCTCTTTTCCTTTGCTTTTCAGATACTCATTGGTTTTGCTAAAGTTTTTGTTTCCAAACCAGTAACCTCTGTTGGCGCTTAATGGGGAAGGGTGTCCGCTGGTAAGTATCAAATGTTTTGAAGCGTCAATTTTCTTCGCTTTTTTCCTGGCATAGCCACCCCAGAGCAAAAAAACCACATTTTCTTTTTCTTCAGAAACAATTTCGATCACCCTGTCTGTAAACTGCTCCCATCCTTTATTTTGGTGAGAACCTGCCTGGTGAGCTCTTACTGTTAAAGTTGCATTCAGGAGCAAAACGCCCTGTTTAGCCCATCGCTCTAAATTGCCATTATCGGGCACAGGTTTTCCGAGGTCGGTTTCAATTTCCCTGAAAATATTTTTTAGCGAAGGCGGCACCTGCACATCTTCTTTTACAGAAAATGCCAGTCCGTGTGCCTGTCCTATTCCGTGGTAAGGGTCCTGTCCCAGGATAACCACTTTCGTCTCTTCGAATCCTGAATTGTCAAAAGCAGCAAAGATATTCTTGCCGGCAGGAAAGCATTTATGATTTTCATATTCACCTTTTATAAAAGCAGCAAGATTCTGAAAATAAGATTTTTCGAACTCTTCATTTAACTTTTTTTTCCAACCCGGTGCTATTTCTACCTTCATTATAATTGAGTAAATTTGCAGAGCCTCAAAAGTAGGGAAAAAATACTATGATTAAAATCACATCGAAGAGTCTTCTTGATCTTGAATTTCCGGTTGTTCGTGAGCAAATAAGCGCGCTTTGTATCACCGGGAAAGGGAAAGAAAAGGCCCTGGAAATAAAACCATATTCAACTTATAAAAAGACATATTTCGGGCTCCATCAGACGAACGAATATGTAAAATCCAAAACCCAGGAAAATCCCATTCCCAATCACGGGTTCGATAACATAGAAAATGAAATAAAGCTTTTAAACATTGAAGATTCTGTTCTTGAAGTTAGCGGCTTCAGGAAAATTGCTTCTATTTCTGAAACTGTAAATATGCAGTTGCGATATTTCAGAAAATTCAGGGAAGTTTATCCTTCACTTTATCAAACCACTTCAGAAGTAGAATATACCACTGAATTGATTGAGCGAATAGGAAGAGTAGTCGATAAATTTGGTGAGATAAAGGACGGCGCCTCTCCCCTGTTGCAGGAAACCAGGCGCTCCATGAATTCGGTAAAAGGAAAGATCAATTCCAGTTTTACTTCAGCTCTTACCACTTACAACGGCTATGGTTATCTTGATGAAATTAAGGAAAGTGTTGTTGAAAACGTGCGTGTTTTAGCCGTTAAAGCCATGTACCGAAGGAAGGTAAAAGGCGGAATTATGGGGAATTCCAAAACCGGAAGCATCGTTTATATTCAGCCGGAATCCACCTTTCAGTTTACACGGGAACTCAATAATCTTCAGTATGAAGAAAAAGAAGAGATCAACCGGATTCTAAAGGAACTTACTAATTTTGTGCGGCCTTACCGTGAGTTGCTCATAGAATATCAGGAACTGCTAAGTGAAATTGATGTAATTTCTGCAAAAGCAAAGTACGCTGACAAAGTGGGCGGAATTCTTCCAAAGATTTCTGAGGACCGGGAAATACAATTAAAAGATGCTTATCACCCCTTGCTGCTCCTTTCCAATAAAAGAACAGGCAAGAAAACCTATCCGCAAACCATCGAAATGGCAAACGATAACCGGATAATTGTGATCTCAGGACCAAATGCCGGAGGGAAAAGTATCACGCTGAAAACGGTAGGTTTGCTTCAGTTAATGCTGCAGAGCGGAATTCTCGTCCCGGTGCATGAGTATAGCAGAATGTCATTTTTCGATAAGATTTTAACGGATATTGGCGATAACCAGTCGATAGAAAATCATTTGAGTACGTATAGTTACCGACTGAAGAATATGAAAAAGTTTCTTCGGAAGTGTGACGAAAATACGCTTTTCCTAATCGATGAATTTGGTACCGGAAGTGATCCCGAACTTGGTGGCGCACTTGCAGAAACTTTTCTGGAAGTTTTTTACGAGAAAGAATCCTTTGGAATTCTTACTACGCATTATGCAAACTTAAAGAAGCTGGCAGGAGAATTGCCAAATATGAGCAATGCCAATATGTTGTTTGATTCCCAAAGTTTGGAGCCCATGTTTAAACTACGCGTGGGAGAAGCAGGAAGTTCTTTTACTTTTGAAGTTGCCCAGAAAAACGGAATCCCCTTCAGTTTAATTAACCGTTCTAAAAAGAAAGTAGAGCGCGGAAAAATTAGGTTTGACCAGAGTATAGCTAAACTTCAAAAGGAAAGGTCTAACCTTCAGAAAACTACAGATTCTTTAAAGGATAAAGAAATAAAAGCTGCTAAGGAAAAAGACAAACTTGAAGAAACCAATTCCCGGGTTCAGCACAAACTGGAAAGTTATCAGGAGCTTTTTGATG
>NZ_JAVRHP010000154.1:0-4132 GCF_031846505.1 Autumnicola edwardsiae | reverse complement strand
TCTGAAACCTCTAGTGAATCGCGAAAGTACTGGGAGCAAATTTTAAAACGATTTAACGATCAAGAAGCCTATGAGAATGATACGGTAACCCGTTTTAAAGAAAATAGCAATGAGGTAGAATTAATCATTGTGGTAAGCAAGTTACTTACAGGATTTGATGCCCCTAGAAATACCGTGTTATATTTAGCCAAACCCTTGGTAGCACATAATCTATTGCAGGCTATAGCACGTGTCAATAGATTGTTTGAGGGTAAAGAATACGGGCATATTATAGATTATGTAGGCGTTTTAGGAAAATTAGACGAAGCCTTGACAGAGTACAGTGCATTGGAAGATTTTGACGAGGAGGATTTAAAGAATACGGTAGTTGATGTTAAGGACGAAATACGAAAGGTTCCTGTTCGACACTCGGAAGTATGGGACTTGTTTAAAGGTGTATATAACAAAAACGATATAGAGGCCTTAGAAAGACATATCGCAGATAAGGATGTGCGCGATCAGTTTTATGAACGAGTTTCAGCGTTTGCCAGAATACTACAAACAGCGTTGGCATCGGATGACTTTTACCTAGAATTTTCTACCGAACAAATCGGATTTTACAAAAGTGAACTAAAAAAGTTTCAAAGTTTGCGCTTATCCGTTCAGTTCAGGTATGCTGAAAAAATTTCATATAAAGAATATGAGCCGCGCGTTAGAAAATTGCTGGACACCTACATAGATGCAGACGAGGTACAGGTTTTGACCAGAGATGTAAACATATTTGATAAAAATATGGTGGAAGAAGCACTTACAGAATATGGTAAAACACCAGCTTCAAAGGCAGATTTCATTGCCCATCAAATGAAAAAGGTCATTACCGAAAATATGGAAAAGGATGAGGCCTTTTATAAAAAGTTTTCGGAACTGATAGAACAAACCATAAAAGATTTTTACGACGGTAGGCTTACAGAAAAAGAATATTTGGAAGCAATGCAAAAAACAAGAGACGATCTAGCAAATGGATATCAGGCTGGTATTCCAGCAAGACTACAAAATAATCCACGCGCACGTGCTTTTTATGGGGCATTAAATGAAGTGCTCAACAAAAAATTGGATAAGGAGATTAGCAAAAAGAAAGTCGCAGAAGCGGGCATTGAGATTGAAGAAATAGTCAATAATTTAATCATTACAGACTGGAAAAAGAATGTCGATATTCAAAACCGAATGGAAAACCAGATTGAAGATTATTTGATTAGTAAAAGAAGTCAACTAGCAATCGAAATAACTTTTGATGAAATTGATGCGATTCTTGTGAAGTGTCTAAGAGTAGCAAAAAATAATTTCTAATGCGAAGTATTCAATACGGTACCCAAGAGATTTTCTTTGAACTGAAACGTTCTAGCCGTAAAACAATGGCGATAGAAGTTCATCCGGACAGTTCTGTTCATATAATTGCACCAGAAGAAAGCACAATTCAAGATATTGATCAAAAAGTAGAAAAACGAGCTCGGTGGATAGTGAAGCAGCAACAGTATTTCGAACAGTTTTTACCGCGTACACCAGAACGTCAATACGTTTCTGGTGAAACGCATTACTACTTAGGAAAATCTTATCTGCTAAAAGTAAGCAAAGGGACAAGTAACCAAGTGAAACTCAAAGGAGGTAAACTAAATGTTGTATGCAAAGGTGAGATAAAAGAAGATGTTGTTAAAAAACTAGTAGCACAATGGTATTACCAACACGCAGAGAAAAAGTTCAATAGTCTTGCTAAGGAAGCCCATTCAAAATTTAAAGAATACGATTTTGAAATGCCACAGCTTGAAATAAGAAGAATGTCTAAGCGTTGGGGAAGTTGTAATACAATTGATAAAATCACTATTAACCCAGAAATTATAAAGGCATCATCAAAATGCATTGAATATGTGTTGGTACACGAAATGACACATCTTGTAGTTTCAAATCATAATAAAAAATTCTACGAAACCTTAACTAAGGTAATGCCCAATTGGAAGAAATGGAAGGATAAATTAGAAAACAAAATGGCTTAATGAAAAATAGTTAGTGAAGAGGTTGTAGAAAATTGAGCCAATAAACCGCCATAATCAACTCAAAAAATCACTATATTTGAGCCGAATAAAAACGCTAATCGGCTCATAATGATTTATAATTGGCAAAAACCAGAATGGCCTAACTTCACATATTCGTTAGAAAATGTTGAAGACTTATTGTTTGATTATATGTCTCGTATAGGTCAATTAGAGGGTTATTTAGAAGGCCTAGACCGAAATGAACAGCTAGAAACAGTTATCCAAACAATGGTTGCTGAAGCAATGAAGTCATCAGAAATTGAAGGCGAATATCTTGAGCGCGAGGATGTTAAGTCTTCTGTACGAAATAATCTTGGACTCAACGTGCCAAATGAAGTGGTTTCAGACCAACGGGCAACAGGAATGGCGGCTTTACTTACAGATGTTCGGGAAACCTTTTCAGAGCCATTAACGCAGTCAACACTTTTTGATTGGCATTCATCCTTAATGATGGGAGCAAAAAATGTACTTGTTGGAAGTTGGAGAACCCATAGAGAACCAATGCAAGTTGTTTCTGGAGCAATGGGTAAACAGAAAGTACATTTTGAAGCACCACCTTCCGATGCCGTACCGAATGAAATGAAACTA
Source organism: Autumnicola edwardsiae (assembly GCF_031846505.1). NCBI lineage: Bacteria > Pseudomonadati > Bacteroidota > Flavobacteriia > Flavobacteriales > Flavobacteriaceae > Autumnicola > Autumnicola edwardsiae. The sequence goes on along the minus strand of NZ_JAVRHP010000154.1, from coordinate 1,478 downwards.
TTTATACAATGGTTTAATGATAGTAGCCCATCAGGAAAGAATCCCATCAAGAAGCCTATTATAAGATCAGCTATTGCACATTTGTATTTTGAGAGTATACATCCTTTTGAAGATGGTAACGGTCGTTTAGGAAGATGTATTTCAGAAAAAGCGCTTTCACAATATGTGAATAGACCTATATTACTCAGTCTGTCAAGAGGTATAGAAGCTGATAAAAAAGCATATTATCACCATCTTGAAAAAGCGCAAAAATCAACTAATATAACGGAGTGGATATCTTATTTTGTGAAAACCGTTCTTATAGCTCAAGAACAAACAACTCAAGAAGTTGCTTTTACCTTAAAAAAAGCTCGTTTTTTTGACCGCTTTAATGAGCAATTGAATGAAAGACAATTGCGTGCTGTTCAACGAATGTTAGAAGAAGGCCCAAACGGTTTTGAAGGTGGTATGAACGCCCGTAAATATACAGGCATCACAAAAACTTCAAAAGCTACGGCTACTCGAGATCTTCAAGATTTAGTAGGCAAAGGCATACTTATTCCAACCGGTGGCGGTAGGAGTACTCGTTATGAATTAGCCTTAGAAGTAGAATAACAATATTACATTTCAACCCGTTCCACCCCATTCCTCTACATTACGCGAAAGGCTGCATTCCGAAAAAAGAGGTTCACTACACCATCTTGAACCCTATCGCAGAAAAAGCGACAGCGTTCGCCAATTTAATGACCATCATATTAGCAAGAAATAGCAGTTTATTTGTCTAAAAGACGTTCTATACTTCCTCGATGGTGGCTTTAGGAGCATTCGTTTTTACAGATTCTATACCGTTTTCCATACCTGTTGCGCTTTCGTACATTTCACTAGTCCCTATAATTTGACCATTACTAGCTTTCAGATTAAAATAATGTTTTCCATTGCTAGATTTTTTTCGATCAAAGCGGTTATCATCTTGTGAGTTCGTTCGAACAGATTCAATACCATTCATACATCCAGATCTAGCAGTATAGCCTTCACTAGCTAGTATGGTCTGACCATTTCCAGCCTTTAATCTAAATCGATATTCGCTTTTCGCACCTTGATATACTTCAAATTTTGCCATTGTAGTTATAATTTATTCTTCAATATATGAATTTCATTCAAGCACAATTACGATATCCGTTTAACTTATCAACCTATTAATCAACAAGGGTCGTCTCGAAATACTAGCAATCAACTATTTTCGTATTTGAATTATGCATTTACAACCCGTTCCACCCCATTCCTCTGCATTCCGCGAAGGGCTTCATTCCGAGAAAAGCGGTTCACTACACTATCTTGAACCCTATCGCAGAAAAAGCGACAGCGTTCGCCAAGCAAAAAGATTACCACAACCTATTTCTTCACAAAGTTTAAAATTCTGCCCGAGACGAACTGCATAAACCAGTCGTGCCTTCTTTTTTATAAGTTCTTACTCGTTCAGAATTTTTATTTGGTTACCG
>NZ_JAVRHP010000153.1:0-4189 GCF_031846505.1 Autumnicola edwardsiae | reverse complement strand
AACGAGCAGGGTGAAAGAATCCAGACCACCGAATGGCATACCATAGTAGCCTGGGGCAAAACTGCAGAGATCATTGAGAAATATGCAGGAAAGGGTAAGGAAATAGGAGTTTCAGGAAAATTGAAGTCCAGAAGCTATGAGGACAGCGAAGGAACAAAACGCTATGTTACCGAAGTGGAAGCCAACGAAATCCTTTTGTTAGGCGTAAAGAACGGCAATAATTCAGCCGAATAAATAAAAAATAAGAGGGCGTTACCGTGCCTAAAAAGTTTCACCCTCTTTTCATTCTTAATCCTTTAACTGAATCAAAATGAAAACAAAAGTTAACGAAATTTCCATAAAATACAGGGGAAGCTTTAAAGTAAAATAATCTCCCAAGATCAACTCCTCCCTTTGCGCTAAAGAACTGCTTTTTAACCAATGGAATAAAGATCATATTGCCCTGCAGGAATGTTTTAAAGTGTTGCTTTTAAACAATGCCAATAGGGTAAAGGGTATATTTGAAGTCTCTACGGGAGGTATAACCGGCACTTTAGTAGATGTACGAACAGTTTTTGCGGTTGCCCTAAAAACATTAGCTACGGCGATAATTATTTCGCACAACCATCCTTCAGGAACTTTCAGACCTAGTGAAAGTGATAAAAGGCTAACCTCTAAAATCAAAAGTGCAGGGGAATTTTTAGATATTAAACTTCTTGATCACCTTATTATTACTCCCGAAGGGAAATATTACTCTTTTGCCGATGAAGGCATATTGTAATTTTCTGCAGTGCAATTTTGTTAAAGGCCTGGCTAAAATTCCAGGTCTTTTTTTATGGGCTTAAATTTAAAATCCGGACGTACTTCAACTTTATGTATGGGTAAAAGTTGTATATTTAAAATGTTGAATTTCAGCATTATTTAAATCTTATAGTTATCCTGTTTTTGACTTTCCCGGGTAACTATATCCATCAGTCTATTTACAGTCGGAATATTTATTCCTGAAAAAAGCAATTGGCGATAAGCCAGATTGTATGAAATTTTTGTCCGCTGGGCGGACGAAAAGGAATAGCAAGAGGGTAACGGGCAAAGCCTCGTTTCGCATTCCTTTTTAGTTTCAAACTACTGATAATCAATTTATTGCAAATTTAGCGGTTTTAAAAATTTCTTCAATTTGCGTCAAATGCCCCGAAAGCCCCTGTAAATTGGGATAGATTTACGTCAAATGCATCAAAAAAGTCAAAAATATGGATTGATTTATCACCATCCGGTTCAAGCGGGAAACGGCAAAACGCTTTCAGAATTTTTCCAGGACACACTTCAAATCCCATACGGAAGCCATGGCTACCATGCTTGATTTCTTCTTCTACAATGAAATTTCCCCAAAAGAAAAACTGGGTCCTACAGGAAGAACAATAGAACAATCTTTTAAGAAAAGGATCAATGCAGTAATAGCCATTATGAGGGATATGGAGAAGACACAAACCAAACCCACTGTTACCATGATCCAGTCCTTGTTTGAGGCGGAAGAACCTAAGAAGAATACTTTGATCCTTGAGAAGAAGTTCCTGGAAGAAAAAAAGGAAGTGCTCCTCCAGGAGAAGCGGGATATTAATCGGGAACACTAAACCTGTAGTTATGTATATCACTGTAACACCACAAAAAATGGGAGGTAATTATTCCCAAAGTTCCGCAGGTTTCGTGAGTTACTTGGAAAAGGAAAATGAAGGTCTTGAAAATGAAGGGATGGAACACTTCTTTAATCAGTACGAGGATAAAACTTCAGCGGAGGGGGTAGTAAGGGAAAACGATGGCAATACGGCAAAACTGGAAAAAACGGAGACCAGGTTTTATTCTATTACGGCGAGTCCTTCCAAATATGAACTAAACCGCCTGCAAAACCATAGTGAAGACCTGAAGAAATACACCAGGGAATTGATGAAGGATTATGTGACTTCCTTTAACAGGGAAATCAATGGCCGGCCGGTAAGCCTGGATGATATTAAATATTACGCGAAAATAGAGCACCAGAGGACCTTTAAAGGTAATGACATGCAGGTTCGGGAAAATCAGCCTTTTGCCACGAAAATACTTGAGCTTAAAAATGAAATCCGGAAAATAGAGCGGGGTGAACTTGAAGGAAATATCAAAGTTCGGGAGCAACAAATAGCCAGGCTTGAAAAGGAGGCGCCACACCAACAAAACGGACAGCGGATTGTCCAGGGAATGCAAAAAGAAGGGCCTCAAAGCCATATCCATATCATTGTGAGCCGCAAAGATGCTTCCAACAGGTTTAGCCTGTCTCTCGGCAGCAAGTATAAAGCTTCAGCGGTGGAACTAAATGGTACAATGGTCAAAAGGGGTTTTGACCGCGACAGTTTTTTTAAAAATGCTGAAAAGACCTTTGATAAACTCTTCGGCTACCAAAGGAATTTTGTGGAACAATACAAATCACGAAAAGACTTTATAAAGGATCCGCGAAAGTATTTTTCTGCTTTGCTGAAGCTGCCCACCAATGAAAAAGCAATAGCCTTAAAGATACTTCGGGAATCAGGAATGCCAATGCTGCCCGGCATTCCCGTAAATCAGGCGCAAGTGGCCTTAAAAGTATTTAACCGCCTGAGGCAGGGGCTGGATATTGCTATAAAATCCAGCTCCATCGGCATTTAGTGAGATACGAATCAGGATTAATTCTTCTAATAATAAAATATCATGAAAGCAAAACTTCTTTTTGACCGTTTTAACCAGTTCTCTCTCAAACATTACCTGGTTTTAAGTACCATTTGCATTTTGGTGCAGACCGTTCTTTTTAGCTATATGTACAGTACTTTATTTAAGGGCTGGATATTTTTGGGATGTCCAATGCTGTTTTTAAATACTCTTTTTTATGCCTTCTGTGTAGATGATAACGGGGAGAATATGCCCTCAAAAATTTACCAGGTGCTGTTCAAAACCAAAGGGAAGGCTTTTAAAATTGAAAATATTAAAAGGGGAGTATCTGTTATTGGGTCTGCCGGAAGTGGAAAAACGGAAAGCATTGTCTATGGATTCCTGAAGCATTTTCAGAAATATAATTTCTGCGGGGTAATCCATGATTACAAAGATTTTGAGCTTACCGAAATGGCATATCCGCTTTTCAAGAAATCGAAGATTCCGTTTTACATCATCTCTTTTGATAAGATCATTCACCGCGTAAATCCTATTGCACCAAGGTACCTGGAAAACGAGGAGAGCGTAAATGAAATTTCCAGGGTCCTGCTGGAAAATCTTCTCGAACAAAAGGAATCGGGTACCACCGGAGCATCCAAATTCTTTAATGATGCTGCTGAAGGTTTAATTGGGGGGCTTATCTGGAAACTTAAAGCTGATTATCCCAAGTTCTGCAGCCTGCCCCACCTGATAGCGATATACCAATATTTGAATACCGAAAGCCTTATAAAATTCCTTGAAACCAATACTACTTCCAGGGCTATGGCCGATGCATTTATTAGCGGTAAAGATTCCGAAAGGCAAACGGCAGGGGTAAAGAGCACCCTGGCCAATACCTTGAAACGCATCAGCACGCAAAATATTTTTATGGTCTTATCTGCAGATGAAATTCCTTTAAATATTAATAATCCTGAAAATCCGGCATTGATTTCAATAGTGAACAATCCCAGGTTTGATACTTCCTATTCGCCGGTTATTGCCACCATTATGCATACCATAATTAAACAAATGAGTGTGCGTAACTCTAAACCTGCTTTCCTGTTGATGGAAGAAGCGCCAACCATTCGTTTACTCAACATGCACCGCATTCCGGCTACGCTAAGAAGTTATGATATCTTTACAGTTTATTTAATGCAGGACAAGATCCAGAATGATATGATGTATGGGAAAAGGCAAGCAAAGCGATACAACTGATATTCCATTCAGACCGAGGTGTTCAATATGCAAGCCATAGGTTTACCAGCATCAAAAGCTATAATGGCTTGATAAAACAGTCCATGAGCCGGAAAGGAACTGCTGGGACAATGCCGTAGCAGAATCATTTTTTAAATCATCAAAAGTGGAATGGGTTTACTGGAACAGGTGTAACCTTAGATCTGAAGCAGAATTATCCATCTTTCAAGGGATTGGACCTGGTGAAATACCAGAAGAAGACATTCTTATTTAAGAAACAGAACTATTAAAGAATTGAAATTAGATATGTATAATCACAAACTAGCAG
>NZ_JAVRHP010000152.1:0-4313 GCF_031846505.1 Autumnicola edwardsiae | reverse complement strand
CGAAGGTCACTGGTTCGAGTCCAGTTCCCGCTACTAGCAAAGACAAGGCTTCACAGAAATGTGAGGCCTTTCTTTTTTACAATGGGTACAGAATAGGTACAGAATTTGGCTTTTTTAAAAACTTATAACTTTTACTATTATTGAATTCATTTGATGCTATGTTCTATTGATTTGCTAGAGTGCCAAATTTTGGAAAAAAACATTTTTGAAATAATTTTATCCTGATTTTGAAAGGAATAAAGGTTAATTTGTGACAATTAAATCTTATTAATGTATCAAAAGTATTTGTTAAGAGTTCTTGTTTATATAGTTGTATGGGTTGTTGCAATTGGGGGTTTTACATTCCTGAGAGAATTTGGACAGGTGGTAATTAAAGATTATATCCCTTTCGGAATTTATCAGCAAATAGGTGTTCATTTAATTTTAGGAGTTATAGCGGGAATTATATTTGGTAGCCTTCAGTTCATTTTTGACAAATTCATATACAAGTTTGTGAGTTTAGGATTTGCTTTATTGCTGGGTTCGCTGAGCTATCTCATAGCTATTTTCTCGCTTTTGAGTTTTGCTATAGTAGTTTTTGCCGGTATCTTAGAAGAAGATCTTCATGTAAAACTCTATATAGAATTGCTCTTTTCAAAAGAAATGCTGCCCATTATGTTGTACTGTTTTCTTATAGCTTCCTCAATAAACTTTATTTCTGAGATAGACAAAAAATTTGGTCCTGGTAACTTAAGAAAAATGCTCACTGGAAAGTTTTACTCCCCAAAGGAAGAGGAGCGAATTTTTATGTTTATGGATCTGCGATCCTCAACCAGTATTGCTGAAAAACTGGGGCATATTAAATACAGTGAGCTAATCCAGGATTGTTTTAAAGCTGTTTCTGTGGTTGAATTTTATAAGGCAGAAGTTTATCAGTATGTGGGAGATGAGGTGGTGCTAACCTGGAAAAAACAAGCAGGCCTTAAAGACAACCGCTGCATAAAAGCATATCTGGCCTTTCAGGAAAAAATTCTTAATAAAAGAAATTATTACATAGAAATGTATGAAACTGTTCCTGAATTCAAGGCCGGGATGCATATTGGAAAAATAACTGTGGCTGAGGTGGGAGAGATTAAGAGGGAAATTGCCTATCATGGCAACACCATTAATACCGCTTCCAGAATTCAGGAGGAATGCAATGCTATGGGAAAAGATTTTTTAATGTCTGAAGATATTTTAAAAAATATTACCGAGACAGAGGACTTTAAATTTGAATATGAGGGTAATATTCGACTAAAGGGAAAAAATGAAGCTATAAAAATTTATAGTTTAAATCAATCCTACTAAGGCTTATATTTTACTGCTTCAAAATATCCAGCTCATTTGTCTTGATTACATAGCCTACTCTAATCATATTAACATGTTCAGTATAGTTTACAAGGCTTTCAGAATACCCATTAAACCACTCCAGCATAAAATACTGATTGGACATTTTAAATGGGCGATAAAAAATTCTGGCACGATAAGCTCCTTTCCAGTTCCATTCGAGTCCTTTTCTTAGCATAAGTTCCGCCATAAACTTCTTCGGAATAATATCGTATTCCAGGTTTGCTTCCGCAAGTCCTATATAATCCAATAGATCGGGGTTTCCGGTTTTATAGGAGAATGGTAGCCAGGCTTCTGTCGTTAATTTTAATTTGGGGTTTAGCATAAAAGAATACTCAAGGTTTACACTATTCCAACTTCTGGAAAAAATACTGTCCCTGCCATTAGATTCGTGCTCGAGCATAAGAGAAGCAAGGCCAACAAGCCTATTATTCTTATTATAAACTGGTTTTCCAAAACCTATGGAGGGATTGAAATTGATCTCCTGGAATGGACTCGAATTTTCGTAAATATTCCAAAAGGCTTTCTGAGTATAAGTGAGAAAGAGGTAGGTATCCCATGGCAGGGTATTACGGGTCATAAGCTGTTTAAAACTTATCTGATATTTGGCATCAGCAGTGCTCTTTGTGATTTCTTCATTTAAGGGCACTCCCGAAATAAAGAAATTATCTTTATGAATGGAAAACGCAGGTGCTTCTTTAATAAGTGAATCCACCATTTTTTCTGTAATTCCCTGGCTATATAGATTCTGGAAACAAAATGCTATACTGGTTATAATACAACTGAATAGTAATTTTTTCATAATTTATCTAATAATAGAAAAGTGTCGCGCCGTTAAGGCTGGGCTGCGACACTCTTCAAACTTCAACTAACCAAATTTGAAGTTGTTGATCTTTTACAGGTTTTTATTCTTTAAGCCAATCCATAGCTTCATGTTCTTTATCAAGAGGAAAGGCTTTTATATTTATATTTTTAAAGATCTTACCTTCCATTTCTGAGACGCTGGCAATCCATTTTTCATCGGTCAAGATAGCGTACCTTGCAATTTTATTTAGAGCAGCAACATCTACTTTTATACCTGAGAGTATAACATTTATATCTTTATAAGCTTTAAAGTTTTTAAGAACGGCCATAAGTTTTATCTGGTCTTTTTGGTCATCCTTGAAAATTTCATATAATGCCTCAACCCCAGGTTCGTCCAAACGTTCATCTATTACAAAACGATAGATTTGAGTGCCTGAAATTTTTTCAATTTCCATGTTCGTTAAATGCTCCCTGGCGTTCACTGTATTGTTTAAATCGTCATCCAGCCATTCTATAGCTTCTGTTCTTTCATCCAGTTTGAAGCTTTTCATGGGTATGTTTGGAGTTAACATATTACCTATAGGCAGTAAAGCTTCCAGCCAGGATTTATCAGTTAGAATGGCATATTTTTCAATGGCATTGAAAGCCTTTGATTTTATCTTCAGGGTTTCGTTAAAAGCTTTAAAATTTTCAAATCCCGGAAATTCATTGAAAATCCCCAGAAGTTTAATTTTTTTATCAGAAGCTTTTGTTTCCAGTAACTTCATAAATTCGTGCATTTCCTTTTCAGAAATATCATCTGAAATTTCGAAACTATAGATGTCGTAGTTTTCAATTTTTTTGAGATTGAGCATAGTTGTTGAATTTTTAATTAATACTATTTTTAATTTTATGAATCATCATCGCCACCAAAAAGGCGCTTGAAAAAGCCGGCGGTAGTATCTTTCTTCTGTTCTTCCTTTAATTCTTTTCTAAGCTTTTTTTTCTCTTCTGAAGTTAAATTCTCCTTTTGCTCTTTTGAAAGTTTACCACTTTCTTTCGCATCCCGAAACGCATCCTTATATTCAATACTTTCATCGGTTTCCCCTTTAAAAGCTTTGAACCAACCGTTCTTGAAGATTCCGCCAATGGTAGGCCAAACCCCCGCTTGCGTGTTGTTAAGGTCTCCTTCTATAGGCACTTCAGTAGCAATGGTGTCTGTTCCTTTATTCTTTAGTATAAATTTAAAAAAACTGGTAAAACCTTCCCAAAGGGTTTCCAGAAAACCATCTTCTTCGCCAATCATGGTGGTATTGGTAAGCATAGGTTTTAAGTAGCCTTTCAGGTATCCATCTGCGATGGCAATTTCACTATATAATTCAAAAGTTCCAGATTCAAAATCCAGTCCTGCAAAATAGCTGGTAAGCTCGTTCAGGGCTTTTGCTTCAGATTTTTCCAGGGAAAAGGAAATATCCATATCGGGGATTTCTTGAAAAAGATTCATATTCCCGTCTAATTTCACCGTTCCACCTCCAAATGATACTCCGGTAGCGGTAATAGGGGAGGGTAACACCCGATCTTTCTCAATAACGTTGCGTAAATTTCTGGCAGAAAGCTGCAGTTCATTAATCTGAAGGTCGATATTGGGTTCAGCCATAAGCCCTACCAGGGCAATTGTTCCATCATAAACTTCAAAATGGTTTATTTCCAGCGGAACGATATCTTTTAAGGCATTTGTCCAGTCATCCACATCGGCAGATTCTTCGTTAGGTGCGGTCTTTTGATCTTCCAGGACATAAATAGCTTCCGGACTGTTCATAATAATTTCAGCAACAATAGCACCCTTAAAAAGCGCATTCCATTCTATGGAAATATCGGTTTCCGGAAATTTGAGAAAGGGAATCTGAGTTTCTGCATCAACTTTATTCAGGTACATTCCATTAATAGAATATGCGCCGCGATATAGGGAAAGATCCACATCATCTACCTGACCATAATATCCGGGGATATCTGCCAGTACGTCGTTTATGTAGCCTTTTACCCAGGTTGGAAGATACAATCTCGCACCAATGAGGATCAAGAGAATGATTAAAGGAATAAGCACCTTCTTTTTTTTATAGAACGGACGTTTTTTTGAATTCATACTGAAATTGTTTTAGCGACCC
>NZ_JAVRHP010000151.1:0-4339 GCF_031846505.1 Autumnicola edwardsiae | reverse complement strand
TTCCTCTTTTAAAAATTTCTATCTGGTCTTCTACTTCCTGTTCGCGTATTCCTTTTTCTTTAATCTGAACTTTATCTTTTTCGCTAAGTTTCACTTTATATTTCTTTAATTGGTTATCAATAATTGAAACAGCAGTTTTAAAACGCTCTTCTTGATTGCCTTTTAAAACTACAAACGGTTTATTATTCTGTTTAAGTGCAGCTTTAAACCGTTGAAACATCCCAACACGATCATCTGGTTTATCCCGAAGATCATCGGGCGTCCATTCAACATCAATATACGTTAAAAAATAGAGATGATAGTGGTTGTTTAACGCATGTTTAAGAAGTAGTGGCGGGCAAAAGCCGCTGTAATATGCTTCAGAATATACCTTTAACTCCAGCAAATTTGTATCACAAATAAGCAGTTTGCCGGCAATTGCTGCCAGTCCATTTTCCCTCTTCATCTGCCCTTCTGCAATAGGAAGTAAATCTTCGGGCTCACAGATACTTTTTTCTTCGTCCCATTTCTTCTGAAGATATTCCCGCATATATTCCTTTACCCAAAGCACATTGTAATGTGCCGCAAGTTGAGAAGCAAGCGTGGTTTTCCCTGTAGATTCCGGACCAAATAAAACTATTTTTATGCAGGACGAAGGTCGTTGCGCAAGTCTCTCTTCCATGCCCTATAGCCGTAAATGGCAATTATCGTAAATACAAAATACTGGATTGCTGTAAAAGTGAGTCCTTTGTAAAAATACAACGGCACCGAGATCAAGTCCCCGATGATCCAGAAAATCCAGTTTTCAATTTTCTTTTTGGCCATTTGCCACATTCCCACAAAAAAGATAGCCGTGGTAAAGGTATCAATATAGGCTGTCCAGTTATTCCATTTCTCAAAATATTCATAAATTATAAACACAAAGATCAAAGTTCCCAGGAAAATAAATAGGGCCTGCCAGTTTTCTTTCCTGGTGGTATTTGTGATTGGGGTAAAGTGGGTGGCATCTACTTTCCTTGTCCAGATGTACCAGCCATAAATACTCATAGAGAAATAGTAAGCGTTTATCATCATATCACCCAAAAGCTCGTAAACAGTGAGGATGTAAACAAAAACAGCTGTACTGATGATCCCTGTAGGATACACCAGGATATTGTTGTTCTTAGAATAAATTACACTTAAAAATCCAAAAAGTACTCCAATAAGCTCCAGGATGAGGAGATGCGTGGGCACCCCATAATATTGATCAAAGAAAAAATCAAAAATCGGCTGCATAGTCGCTCAAGTTGGATTTTACAATCTTTACGTGTATTAGTCCGCGTTCTATGGCTTCAAAAGCAGCTTTTATCTCGATATTCAGGAGCTGCATAACCTGGTCATAGTCCCCGTAGACCTGCGTACTCAAGGGATTTTCCTTAATGGTTAATCCTGAAGCTCTAAGTTTTTTTATAAAATCGATAATCGCCGGTTCATAATTATCCTGAATAGGCGTAAGGGTAAGTTCTACTGAAATTTGCATGTTTTATAGTTTCTACAAAGGTAAAAGTATAGGAAAGAAATCTAATACAAATTTGTGATTTTCGGAGGATAGTCAGTTTTTCCTGAAGTTTCAAGGATTTTAAGAATGTTTTGAAAATAAAAAAACCTCCTAAATTAATATTCAGAAGGTTTATATTTTTAGAACAAAGGCTGAAATTTGCCAATTATCGTTCTCTTTTTTCAGCGTATTCGCGACGGACTTATTTCTTATCTTTCTTATCCTCTTTGTCTATCCACTTACCCTGCGCATCTGCATACATTTCCTTAGTTTCACCTTCTTCTGTAAAAAGTACAAGCTTATATTTTTTCTCTCCGTCTTTTTCCATTACATGAGCTTCAGAAACAGTAGCTCCCATAAAGTCAGTTTCAATAGCCTGACTAACTTCGCCCGGTAAATCCTGCTCCTCAACCTGCTTCCAGTCTTCTTTCTGCTGCATTTTCTGTTCAGTAGTCATCTGCTCCTGATCCTCACTTGTCACCTGAGCTGTTGCTGATTCTACTGAAAAAAACATAGCTCCTCCAATTACTGCTGTCAATACAAATCTTTTCATCATTTTCAAATTTAAAGTTAGTGTTTGTTTGTATTGATATATTAGAAACAACTATTCCAATTTATAAGGATAATCTCTTAACCCACTAAATTCGAGGGTTTCACATTTAATTATGAATATTAAAAATGTTGAAAGCTGTAATTTCTCCCCACATTTGTGTTGAAATTATCTACAGATGGGAAGCGCCTGTACCATGTACCATTAAGGCGCTTTGAAAGATCATAACTGCACGAAAGTGTTATCCTCAAATGCAGTCCCAATCACTACCATATCGGCTCCCGCATCATAAGCCTGCTGAAGTTGCTTTGCGCTGCGTATCCCCCCTCCCACCATTACAGGAATGGATACCGCACTTTTTACTTCGGAAATTATGCTGCTGCCCACAGCTTTTTTTGCTCCACTTCCGGCTTCGAGATAAACCAGTTTTTTGCCTGAGAACTCACCTGCCAATGCAGTTTCAGAAATTAACTTTAGTTCGCATTGTGCTATTGGAATGGTTTCGCTTACCCTTTGAACGGCAGATTCTTTACCGCCATCAACCAGAATATAAGCTGTAGGAAGTACTTCCAGATTAGAAAATCGTAACCTGGGAACAGATTTAATATGCTGCCCAATCAAATATTCAGGATTTCTTCCGGATAGCAAGCTCAAAAACAGGATTCCATCTGCTTCTTCGGTAATTTGCTCGTGACTCCCGGGAAATAATATTACCGGCAAATCTGAATGTCGTTTCAGAGCTTTTACTGTTTCCCCTGTTTGTTGTGCTGTGGCTGTGCTCCCGCCTACAAGTAGATAATTGACATTTTTGGGCATTCGCTTTAAGAAAGCTTCAGCCTTGTCATTTTCAAATTTTTCAGGATCTATTAAAATACACAAAAGTTTTTCACCCCGGGAGATTGATGCTGAAATTTCAGAATAAATAGAGGTCATTAATACGCAGACTTGGGATTTTTAGCAGACCTTAAGGCATAAACACAGGTAAAATCTTCAAATTCTAAGAATTTTAGCTCAAAATACCAGGTATAACCCTTAAAAAAACTCTTTCCGGTGGTAGAATTAGCTTCAAAGTCAAAATCTGTAATATCTATATGGTGCAAAAAGCTTAAGCCTGGTTCTGCCTGGAGTTTGTAAATAGATTCTTTACCTCCCCATACAATTGTAAGTTTTCGCACAAGTGCCTCTTCATTAGCCAAAGTATGGTACTCTTTTAACGGAGTGAATTTATTGGCAATTTTCAGGATTTTATCGCGCTGCTTTTCAATATCTATCCCAACTTCTTTATTACTAATTATAATTCCGGTAAAATTAAAAGAATGGGTAATGGAAATATATTTTCCATCTTTTAGATGCGGTTTTCCCAGCTCGTCGTAATATAAATCCTTATCTGTATACCCAACTTCAGCAAGCAAATGCCTGATGCTCATGAATCCGCGACGATGAATTTCAGATTTCATACCTTCAACCCTGTCCCGGCAATGTGGGGTAAGTTCTATGTCTTTACTAAGCCAGTCCAAAGATTCTTCAATCTTCCAAATGAGGACTTTAGTATGCTCATCAACTGTTATTGTTTTGTAAAGTGACATGCAGTTTTGTTAGATATTAGTTACTTTTGCAACCTAATCGTTACTATAATCAAATATAATAATATGTCTACTAAAACGGTGGCTTATACGCCTTATAAAGTAAAAGATATTTCCCTTGCTGCCTGGGGAAGAAAAGAAATTGAACTGGCCGAAGCCGAAATGCCGGGCCTGATGTCCCTAAGGGAAGAATTTAAAAATGAGCAGCCATTAAAAGGAGCAAGAATTGCCGGTTGTTTGCATATGACCATCCAGACTGCTGTTCTTATTGAAACTCTTGTTTCTTTGGGAGCTGAAGTTACCTGGAGTTCCTGTAATATTTTCTCTACACAAGACCAGGCTGCCGCTGCAATTGCTGAAGCAGGTATTCCTGTTTATGCGTGGAAGGGAATGACTGAAGATGAATTTAACTGGTGCATCGAACAAACGCTTTTCTTTGGCGAAGATCGTAAACCTTTAAATATGATCCTGGATGATGGTGGAGATCTTACCAATATGGTATTTGATAAATATCCGGAACTTACTGAAGGAATCCGCGGACTTTCTGAAGAAACCACTACAGGTGTTCATCGTTTGTACGAGCGAATGAAAAAAGGAACGCTTGCCATGCCAGCGATTAATGTAAACGACTCTGTTACCAAATCTAAGTTCGACAATAAATACGGTTGCCGCGAGAGTGCGGTAGATGCC
>NZ_JAVRHP010000150.1:0-4364 GCF_031846505.1 Autumnicola edwardsiae | reverse complement strand
CATTAAAGAATTTGAAAGAGATATGTATAATCAAAAACTAGCAGCATAGTCACTCAACTTAAAGTCCAGTTTTTTATTGCAAGTCCACTATTGGAACTTCCATCAATTCAGGATATGGATTTGGAGTATACAATATATCTAATAGTATTGGTTCAACACTATCATCAATATTGCTCGTATAGTACATTTTAAAATGCCCCACAGGAGCATCTGGCGTATGTTTTCTATCATTATCATCCTCCCAATGTGTGAACACACTACCTTCCTTTATCTTTTCTAAAACAGTTTCTATTTCATTTTGAGGCTGTTCACAAATAATATCAATGTCGATGGAAAACCTTTTTGGCTCTTTTGTTTCTAATAAAAGTGCTGTTCCTCCTTTGAAAATAAAATCTAGTTTATTTAATTTCAATTGTTCCAAAAAGATTAATGCATATATGACCTTTTCAATTAATTTTGGATCAAACTTCTTTTTACCTAGATTTTTCTCTACATTATAAATCCAATCTGGATGATATGTCTTTGATTCTATCATTATCTATTAAGTTTTGGCAAATTATTCAATTTTTGCCAAAGTTAAATTGGTTAAATTAGACACCTCATTTTCTCTATTTCGCCTGTATGCATAACGCTTCATTTTATTTTTGTTTATCTCGTACTTTGCAAATGCATTCTCGTAAATAAATTGTACCTCACTTTGTTGTGTAGCATATACCCTCACGTCAATTATCATATCAACCAATAGTTTTTCTATTGTGGGAATAGTTATCTTTTCAATTTCTTGAAGAGGTGCTTCAGAAATTAAATGTTTTAAAATAACGACATCATCGCTACCACTTATATATAAATCAAAGGTTTCCGTATCTGGTTCAATAAAAACTTGTTTACCTGAATCTTTTAAGGTATAGAACACAGATTCAGCAACATCCTTATCCAATTCAATGATTGTATAAAATTTAAAAGGTTGATGCCTCATAAATTCGTTGAACCATTTAGTATTCCAAATACAAAAATCTACAAATGGATATTCTTGTTTTATCTTATTGAACAAGCGTTTCAATTTCGTATCTACAAATGGAATGTATGCCTTTTTCTCTTTTAAAGCAAATATGCCTCCAGATGGATTTTTAATGATGTCATCTTTTTTTAAACGAGATAAATACACTGTAATTGAACTCTTTTAAAGCCAGTTTACTGCAACGGAATTCACGGATTGGGTTACCGATGAAAAACGAAATATCAAGCTTAGTATGGATGGTAAAGGAAGAGCTATCGATAATACTTTTGTGGAACGCCTATGGCGAAGTGTAAAATATGAACATGTGTATTTATTCCCGGCCAGTGATGGACTGGAATGTTACCGTGGCCTGCGCGATTATTTTGAATATTACAATACCAAGAGGAGGCACAAAAGTTTAGGAGAGGAAATCCCGAAGCGGGTTTATCAACAAGTGATTAAAAAAGCAGCTTGAGCAATATAAGCATAAATAAGGGTTGTTAACAAAAGAGGTAAGTTATGAGTCTCCCCCCAGACCCCCCTCTTTTCAACATCATCATCTTATTAAGTTTATTGTCCTAAGAGATGGGGGAATTATAAGGGTATTGACATAGAAGTCAGTTAAATATAGGTCTGTAACTCAAAATCTAGATACAAGATATGTTATATGAACATATTTCCATATACGTGTCGAGATTGATTTTTAATCAACAAAGTCTAAATATCATGAAACGAAAAATTTCCCTGTTAACCTATTTATTAGCAATAGTATTTTTATCTGGACCAGCTATAGCAAACAACGTTTATCCTGACAATTATTATGGAAAGAAAAAAATACAAGTAAGCGCTTCGCAGTCAGATGCCGAAATTATTGTAAATGGAAAAATTGTTGGTAAAGGCTCGGCTGAAGTTCTGGTTCCAAAAGATGATTGTGTTACAGTTATTGCAAAGAAAGTGGGCTATTTAACAGAAAGTATTGAATTCTGCAATCAAAAGAGAATGTCAAAACCACCTAAAACATATTATTTCGAAATGAGAAATGATAATGCCTTCGATGCTTCCGTTCAAACTGATATTGCCAATGTAGATATTGAAATTAAAGTTGACAGGATGGAAAAGGATCAAGCGTGGAAGCTGATTAATCAAATTGTATTGAATTATATTGATATCATAGAAATGACCGATAAAGAAACCGGATACTTAAGAACTGCATGGTCTCTTCAAACTTTTCAGCAGAATACGATTCGCACAAGAATGATAGTCAAAGAATCTTCTACAAATCCCCTGGTTTTTAAAGTAAAACTTGTAAGTGAAGAATCAGGAGATACGATGACGAGCGTAAAAAGTGATCATTTATTTAAAGAATAAGATCGTGTTCTAAGAAGTTACGATAACGCTATTTCAGAATTTCAGGCAAGAGTAAAATAGCATTATACATAATCTTATATAGCCTTTTATTCTTCAGTAACTGGAATATTCCGGATGAAACATCGAATATCATTCCGGAGGCTATTGAAATTGTTGAAAGTGTTCAGGAAGATGATTATTTTCCAAATCAGAATTTTGAAGAGATAAGAACTGATCTAGGCCAATTCCTATAATCCATCCAAACGAGGTGACCCGATTGCAAATAAATCCCCATTTCCTATTTAATAGCCTTGATGCCATCACCTATCTTATTCAGAGTGAACAGAATTCAAAAGCAATAAAATACCTTAAGATATTTAGCCGGTACACCAGAATGGTGCTGGAAACTTCCAAACAGGACGTAATTTCCTTACAGCAAGAGCTTAAATTGAGCAATTATTACTTAATGTTGGAAGAAAACCGGTTTGAAGATGGTTTTACGTTTAATATTACTGGCGGAAATTTGACTGAAATAGAGGAAGTGGACATTCCCCCGTTGCTACTCCAACCTTTCATAGAAAATGCAATTTGGCACGGGTTATTGCCTAGTACACGAGATCAAAGAATGTTAAATATAGCTATTGTTCCCAAGTCAAAATCCATAGAAATTATTATTGACGATAACGGGGTTGGTCGCAAGGCTCAAGAAAAGCAAAAAAACTCGAAAAAGCACAAGAGTATGGGGATGCAAATCATAAAAGAACGAATACGGTTACACTGAAGGAACACGAGTTGTATTTACACTCCAGCAAAGCATACGATTGAAAACAGAATTAACCACTTGATTATTTTTGTTTAGCCAAAAATATTGGTTTGTTCATTTCTCATTCCATATAGAGATTGAGTGATTAAACAAAAGGCTTTCTATTTTAGACCAAGTAAAAAATAATATCTTTTCTTATCACAAAGAAGACCATTAAATATTAATTCTCTTTGTATCATGAAGTTGGGTGTATCATTAAAATAATCATTAGTGGGAGTATTATGTTTAAGGCCTTTATTAGAAAAAAATATGCCACCAATTACAATTTACCTCTCGACTTATCAAGGTTATTGGCTAATTTTAGTATCAATCACCCGGGCATAAATCTGGGTAGTCGATAATTTGGTATGACCTAAAAGCTTCGAAACGGTTTCGATGGGCACGCCATTTGCTTGGGTAATGGTGGTGGCAAAAGTATGCCGGGCAGCATCAAACTTCAGCAGTTTTTTGATCTTTGCTTTTTTGGCGATTTCCTTTAAGAAAGATGCTTTTTTTGATGATGATGAGGCTCTGCCGCCTCCTACCTTTCATTGCACTTAGATATCTCGAATTTGCCTGCTTACAGCTTGAGAAAGAATAGGCCCCAGATAATTCGTAACACTTAAAATGACTCAATATTTTAATGCCACCTGGATCTTCATTGGGAGGTGCAAGACCTAAGGCATATATACAGGACACAGAATGGTAGTTTGTGGATTGCTAAATTTAAAAGCCAAATGATCAGCAGGATATGGATTTAGGAAATGGTATAGTATCGACTTGCCATTCAATTCGGTAAGGAAATGGCACCATCAAAACATGATATCAATCCAACACCGAACGGTACAGGTTAAAAATTTAATGGTTCAGAAAATGACAATGCTTTGAACTTAGACCTCGTGTGAGGAGTCGCTCCTTATTTTCGATTTAAAATAAAGAAGGCAATATTATTACAAATACAATTCAACAGAATGTACATCAATGTGAACATTTAGCGACGGATCTGGATATTTAATGAAATGGAATTAATGAAAAATGCGTTTAATTATTAAAACATTTCATCAATAATATTTATTGCTAGAAAATAATATCGTTTGAAATCAAGAGAAATGTTAAATCGTAAACGGTTCTATTCTGTACCTATTCTGTACCCATTGTAAAAAAGAAAGGCTTCACATTTCCGTGAAGCCTTTCTTTTCTAGTAGCGGGAACTGGACT
>NZ_JAVRHP010000015.1:0-52774 GCF_031846505.1 Autumnicola edwardsiae | reverse complement strand
ACTTATGTTATGGCAAGACTAAAGTAGACAAGTAAAACCATCTCACCAATTAAATTAGACGAACTGCATGGATATTAGTTGAAGTGTAAAAGTTAATAGGCACGGTCCTTTGTTCCTTCGTAAAAGTTAATAAAAGCGCGGTTTACCACCCGGTTACCACCCGGCGTGGGATAATCTCCTGTAAAATACCAGTCTCCAAGATTCTTGGGACAGGCTTTATGAAGGTTTTCCACGGTTTGGTAGATAACTTTTACTTTTGCCTTTACTGTAGGTTCGCTTATTAGCTCTGAAATCTTATCGGAAATTTCTTCGTTGGTAAAAGGCTCGTAGATTTCCTTTACAAAATTCTTTACCTCAGAATCTTCAAGATCTACCTGCTCTTTGCATTTATTATAGACATCCTGAATTACCTGGTAACTGTTGTTTTCTTTATGTAGGTCCAGCGCAGCTCTAAAGGCAACCAGGTCTTCCAGCCTTGCCATATCAATGCCGTAACAATCTGGATAACGTATCTGGGGGGCAGAGGACACGATCACGATCTGTTTCGGGTTTAGCCGGTCCATCATTTTAATGATACTTTTCTTCAGCGTAGTCCCACGTACAATACTATCGTCAATAATTACAAGGTTATCCTGCGGCCTTACCACGCCATAAGTTACATCATATACGTGTGCAACCAGATCATCCCGGCTGCTGTCTTCAGTAATAAAAGTTCGCAGCTTCACATCCTTAATGGCAATTTTCTCGGTTCTTAGGCGATGGGAAAGTATTTGCTGTAAGCGCGCATCGGTGAGCGTTTCCTTTTCGGCCAGAATGGCATCGTTCTTTTGCTTGTTCAATTCATCCTGGGCTGCTTCAACCATACCATAAAAAGAAGTTTCGGCGGTATTAGGAATAAAGGAAAAAACGGTATTCAAGGTATCGTGCTCTATAGATTTTAAAACTTCAGGCATTAACAACTGCCCAAGTTTTTTCCGTTCTTTATAAATTTCAGCATCACTTCCGCGGGAAAAATAAATGCGCTCAAAAGAGCAGGCTTTGCGCTCCAGAGGTTCAATAATTTGTTCTATGGAAACTTTTCCGTTCTTTTTGGTAATAATTGCATGGCCGGGAGCCAGCTCCTGCACATCTTCAAATTTTACATTAAAAACAGTCTGAATTACCGGCCTTTCTGAAGCTACCACTACAACTTCATCATCTTTATAGTAGTATGCCGGGCGTATTCCTGCGGGGTCACGTAAAACAAAGGAATCGCCGTGACCCATAAGCCCTGCCATGGCATAACCGCCATCCCAATTTTTAGAGGATTTCCTAAGGATTTTGGCAACATTAAGCTGCTCGGCAATATGTGGTGACGCCTGTTGTTTATTAAAACCTTCCTTCTTGAGCTTTTTATAAAGCTTTCTGACTTCAGAATCCAGGAAATGCCCGATTTTCTCCATTACCGTCACGGTATCGGCTCTTTCCTTTGGATGCTGCCCAAGTTCAACAAGATTGTTAAAAAGCTTGTTTACATTGGTCATATTAAAATTTCCTGCCACAATAAGGTTCCTGTGCATCCAGTTGTTTTGCCTCAGGAAAGGATGTACACTTTCAATATTGTTTTTCCCAAACGTTCCATAACGAACGTGCCCCAAAAAAACTTCTCCCAGGTACGGAATGTATTTTTTCTGAAGGGCTACGTCATCTGCATATTCGGGATTGGTTTTAATTTCTTCATTAATGCGCTCATTAATCTGAGCAAAAATATCCTGAATTGGCTGTGCCTGGTTAGACCTTACCCTGCTAATATATCTTTCTCCCGGGGCGGTGTTTAATTTGATGCTCGCAAAACCGGCGCCATCCTGTCCCCTGTTGTGCTGCTTTTCCATCATGAGGTACATTTTATTTACTCCGTAAAATGCACTTCCGTATTTCTCTTTATAATATTCCAGTGGTTTTAAAAGGCGAATGTGTGCAATTCCACATTCGTGTTTTAGGGCGTCACTCATAATTTTTTACCTCTTTAGGTTTTAGCTTTGTCACAAAAAAAGCCCTGAAATTACAGGGCAAATAAATTAAGTCAATTCTATTTCGAATTGTGTTAGTTTCCTGAACTCCTTCAGCCGGGAATGGACTTCTTCTTTGGATAGTTCCTGCATTCTTTCTGTTCCAAATTTTTCTACACAAAACGAGGCAAGAGTCGAGCCATAGATAATGGCATTCTTCATGTTTTCAAAGGAAATATCTTCGGTTTTAGCTAGATAGCCTATAAAGCCACCGGCAAAAGTGTCTCCAGCTCCTGTGGGGTCAAAAACTTCTTCCAGTGGTAAAGCCGGCGCAAAAAAGATTTCTTCCTTATAAAAAAGAAGGGCTCCGTGCTCTCCCTTTTTAATAACCACATATTTTGGACCCATAGCTTCTATCTTCCTGGCTGCTTTTACCAGGGAATATTCACCCGACAGCTGCCGTGCTTCTTCATCATTAATGGTTATGACATCTACTTTGGCGATAACTTTCTTTAAATCCTCAAGTGCGTTATCCATCCAGAAATTCATGGTGTCAAGAACTACCAGTTTTGGGCTTTCTACCTGTTCTAGTACGCTTAATTGTACCATCGGGTGGAGGTTGCCAAGCATCACAAATTCAGCATCTTTATAATTTTCCGGTACTACCGGCTGGAAATCTGCCAGCACATTTAGCTGGGTTTCCAGGGTGTCGCGCGAATTGAGATCGTTGTGATAGCGTCCGCTCCAAAAAAAAGTTTTTCCTCCTTCTACTTTCTCAATTCCCTCTATGTCTATGTTGTTTCTTTTAAATAAATCAAGATATTCCTGGGGAAAATCATCTCCTATAATAGAAACTATTGCACTGTTAGCATCAAAATGTGAGGCAGAAAGGCCAATGTAGGTTGCCGCACCACCTAAAATTTTATCTGTTTTACCAAAAGGGGTTTCAATAGCATCAAAGGCAACAGTGCCTACAATAAGAAGTTTACTCATAACAAGGTTTAAAATAAGCTGCAAATATACAGTTTGTTTTTCAAGGTGTAAACCAAATAAGGAATTAGGGAAATATTAAATTCAGTTTTTTTTAAAACCCTCGTCAATGAGCAGCTTTTTCTCTTTGGAAGCGGCTACGGCAAGTGCATCACAGCGCTCGTTTTGCGGATGGTTGTTGTGGCCTTTTATCCATTTAAATCGCACTCCGTGTTTACGATATTCGGCGAGGAATTCTCTCCATAGATCAGCATTTTTCCTTTCTTTAAAATTCTTTTTCTCCCATCCAAGCACCCATTTTTTTTCTACGGAATCTACTACGTACTTAGAGTCGGTAAAAATGAGGACATCAACCCCCGGTCTTTTAAGTTTTCTAAGAGCTTCTATAACGGCAAGAAGTTCCATGCGGTTATTTGTGGTGTGTTTGTAGCCTTTGGAGAATTCTTTACGGTAAGGCTTTCCAACCCACTCC
Organism: Autumnicola edwardsiae; assembly: GCF_031846505.1. Lineage (NCBI taxonomy): Bacteria > Pseudomonadati > Bacteroidota > Flavobacteriia > Flavobacteriales > Flavobacteriaceae > Autumnicola > Autumnicola edwardsiae. Next base: position 49,324 of record NZ_JAVRHP010000015.1, on the reverse strand, counting down.
ATTACAATTCCATATCCTCCGGGGCCTGGATTTCCCCTTGCGGCACCATCTGTATAAATATGAACCTGGGGGTTACTCACTTTTTTTGTCTTGTAGAAGTTCCTCTATTACCTTCGGAAAAAAGGTATATTCAAGCTCATGAATTTTTGAGGCAAGGCTTTCCGGGGTATCACCCCGATCTATATTTACAGTTTTCTGAAAAACAATTTCACCTTCGTCATATCTTTCATTTACATAATGAATAGTGATACCGCTCTCCTTTTCTTTATTGTCGATAATTGCCTTGTGAACTTTGTCGCCATACATGCCTTTCCCGCCGTATTTTGGAAGAAGTGCGGGATGTATATTTATTATCTTTCCGGGAAATCTTTGCAAAATATTTTCAGGAAACATCCATAGGAAACCTGCAAGCACGATCAGGTCAGGTTCCATATCCTGCAAGACGTATAGAAGTTCATTAGAATGGTAGAAGGAATTCCTGTCAAAATAGAGCGCCTTTACATTGAGGTCGTGTGCTTTTTTTAAAACACCGGCCGACCGGCGGTTAGAAAACACTGCTACCACCCGCGACTCTGGCGAATTCTGAAAATATTTTATTATATTTTCGGTATTTGTGCCGGAGCCTGAAGCAAAGACAACTATTTTTTTTTGCTTTGTTGGTTGCATGGTCCTCAAAATAGGAAAGTTAACATTTATTAGGATGTAAAATTAACCGGTTTCAGTGAATTTATGTAAATTACATTCACATTTTTAAAGTAAAAATCGGTTTTAAAATAAAGTTTTTTATTTTTGCCACCTAATCAAAATTAAAATAAAATATTATGTCAGACATTGCATCAAGAGTAAAAGCGATAATCGTGGACAAGTTAGGTGTTGACGAGAACGAAGTTGTAAACGAAGCCAGCTTCACCAACGACCTGGGCGCTGATTCATTGGATACAGTGGAACTAATTATGGAATTCGAGAAAGAATTTGATATTCAGATTCCAGACGACCAGGCAGAGAACATTGCTACTGTTGGTCAGGCAATTTCTTATATTGAAGACGCTAAAAAATAAAGCAAAAAAGCCATATGGAGTTAAAGCGAGTTGTAGTAACGGGATTGGGAGCACTGACCCCCGTTGGTAACAATATTGAAGAATATTGGGATGGATTGGTGAGTGGGAAAAGCGGTAGTGCACCTATCACTTATTTCAATACCGAAAAATTCAAAACCAAATTCGCTTGTGAACTCAAAAACTTCAATCCTTTAGATTTCTTTGATCGCAAAGAAGTAAGAAGGCTTGATAGATTTGCACAGTATGCGATAGTAGCTTCAGATGAAGCTATTGAAGATTCAGGTTTAGACCTGAGTGTTGTCGATAAATTTCGTGTAGGCGTAATTTGGGGAGCCGGGATAGGTGGCCTTGAAACTTTTCAGGATGAGGTTATGACCTTTGCCGGAGGAGATGGAAGCCCCAGGTTTAATCCCTTTTTTATTCCAAAGATGATTGCAGATATTGCCCCGGGCAATATCTCAATTCGTCATGGGTTTATGGGGGCAAACTACACTACGGTTTCTGCCTGTGCTTCTTCTGCAAATGCTATGATAGATGCTCTTAACAATATTAGGTTAGGATACAGCGATGTTATAGTTACAGGAGGATCTGAAGCAGCTGTGACCATTGCCGGTATGGGTGGTTTTAATGCCATGCATGCACTTTCTACAAGAAATGAGAGCCCCGAAACAGCATCAAGACCTTTTGATGCCACACGAGATGGCTTTGTTCTTGGAGAAGGTGGGGGCGCGCTTATATTGGAAGAATACGAGCATGCCAAAGCAAGGGGCGCAAAAATTTATGCGGAGGTCCTGGGCGGAGGCTTATCCTCAGATGCTTATCATATGACGGCACCGCATCCGGAAGGAGACGGGGTTGTGGCTGTGATGAAAAATTGTTTAAGAAATGCAGAAATGAATCCTGAAGATGTTGATGCAATCAATACTCACGGGACTTCCACTCCTCTTGGAGATGTGGCAGAGTTGAAAGCCATAGTGAAAGTTTTCGGAGATCATGCGAAAAACATCAATATCAATTCCACAAAGTCTATGACGGGACATTTGCTTGGAGCTGCGGGTGCGATAGAAGCTATTTCAGCTATCCTATCCATGAAACACGGGATAGTGCCTCCAACGATTAATCACGAACATCCAGACGAGAACATTAATCCGGAATTGAACCTAACCTTAAACAAAGCACAGAAGCGCGAGGTAAACGTAGTAATGAGCAATACATTTGGTTTTGGTGGGCATAACGCCTGCGTTTTGTTCAAAAAATTCATTGAATAATCACGATGAGTGTTATTCGGAACATATTAAATTCCCGCTCTTCCAAGGGCGGGAATTTTTTTAATGATATCCATAAGATCCTGGGATTTCGTCCCAAGAATATTTCACACTACAAAAAGGCATTTACCCACCGTTCCCTCAATATGAAGGATGAGAAAGGGAATGCCGTTAATTATGAAAGGATGGAATTTCTGGGGGATGCTATGCTGAGTGCTGTGATTGCTTCGCATCTTTTTCGGGCTGTACCAGGAGGTAACGAAGGTTATCTTACAAAGATGAGGTCCAAAGTGGTGAGTCGTAAACATTTAAACGAATTAGGTAAGGATCTTAAGCTTATAGACCATGTGCAGACGAATATTCCCAAGGAACAATTTGGAGTTAATATTCACGGTAATTTATTTGAATCACTGGTTGGAGCAATTTATCTGGATCGTGGTTATAAGTATTGCCGGCGTTTTATTTTTGATCGGGTAATAGAGCCGTATGTTGATATAGAGCAACTGGAAGGTAAAGTGATTAGCTATAAAAGTTTATTTATTGAATGGTGCCAGAAGGAAAAGAAAGAATTTGATTACGAAGTGTATGAAGATACGGGTAATGATGAGCTTAAACATTTTGCGGTAAAACTTAGGATTAATGACAGGGTAGTAGCAAAAGCCAGGGCGACTTCTAAGAAAAAAGCAGAAGAAAAGGCCTCAAAACGAGCTTATTATGCTTTTCAAAATAAAATGTAATAATATTTATTCCCTAAACAGAACTACAACGTTTTCGTAAAAAAGTTGCGGATTTTTGGCCTGGAGAACCTGTATTTTGTCATTCTTATTTTATCTTTAACCAAAGTATTGAATTATGCAGTCGCATAAAATGTTGCTGGATGAGGTAGAGGAAGATCACTTTAGGCTTATAGCTATTTATTGTCCTGTAGAACAATATAAAATGGCATACCTGCTGAACAGACATTTAAATCTGCATTTAAAAAGAGCGAAGCGGGACGTGGATTTTAATCATAAATCGGTTCAGGCAATGTATCCTTTATTTACTTCAAAAGACCATACAACCCATTGTGTCTTTAGCCTGGTAGCCAATAAATTTAAAGGACAGGCCAGAAAAATACTAAGCTCAGGATCACTGTTTTATGAGGAAGAAGTGAGGCCTTTAGTAACGCATCTTATACCTGAGTACAATAAGGTTGATTTTTTTCTGAAAATAGAAGAAGATATACCAGACCATATATATAAAAGACTTCTGAATGTTGTAAATAATATTCCGCAAGTCCTTGCTGCATACGATATAGATGCAGAAAACCTTAAATCGAAAGAAAATTTAATTTTTGAATAATGCCAACAAACAAGAAGACTAAAATAGTTGCCACTCTCGGGCCGGCAACAAGTACCAAAGAAGTTTTATACGATATGCTCCAGGCTGGAGTAAATGTTTTTAGAGTAAACTTTTCTCATGCAGATTATGAAGGAGTTAAGGAGCGTATAAAAATGATTCGAGACCTTAATAAGGAACATAATTTTAGTGCAGCTATTCTGGGTGACCTGCAGGGGCCAAAACTAAGGGTTGGTGTGATGAAGGAGGATGTGGTAGTGCAAAAGGGTGATGAAATAATTTTTGCCACCGGAGAGAAATTCGAGGGGACTTCAGAAAGAGTTTATATGAACTACAAGACCTTCCCGCAGGATGTAGCTCCCGGAGAACGCATACTTCTTGACGACGGAAAGTTAATTTTTGAAGTAGTTAGCACAAATAAAAAAGACGAGGTTAAAACAAAGGTTGTACAAGGTGGTCCACTTAAATCCAAAAAAGGAGTAAACCTTCCGAACACAAAAATTTCTTTACCTGCCTTGACCGAGAAGGATGTAAAGGATGCCATATTTGCTTGTGAGCAGGAAGTAGACTGGATGGCACTTTCCTTTGTACGCCATGCTGAAGATCTCATCGAATTGCAGGAATTGATCAAAAAGCATAGCAAACACAAAATTCCAATTATCGCTAAAATCGAAAAGCCTGAAGGTGTCCAGAACATCGAAAAAATCGTGGCGTATTGTGACGGATTAATGGTGGCCCGTGGGGATCTTGGAGTAGAAATTCCTGCCCAGGAAGTACCGCTTATCCAGAAGAAACTTGTTCTTACTGCTAAAAAAGCACGTATCCCGGTAATCATTGCAACCCAAATGATGGAGACCATGATTACGAGCCTTACGCCTACAAGAGCAGAGGTTAACGACGTCGCCAACTCTGTTATGGATGGTGCAGATGCTGTGATGCTTAGTGGAGAAACTTCTGTGGGACAATATCCGGTGCAGGTAATCGAGAAGATGTGTCAGATTCTGGAAAGTGTAGAAAGTTCGCCGTTAATTAAGGTTCCACATGATCCTCCACATGTGCGCACCAAACGATATATTACAAAAGCAGTATGTTTCCATGCCGCCCATATGGCCAATGAAATTAAGGCAAAAGCTATCTGTACTTTGACCAACAGCGGCTATACAGCATTTCAAATTTCTGCTTGGAGACCAGAATCACACATATTGGTTTTTACTCCCAACATGAGAATTTTGGCGCAGTTAAGCCTGCTGTGGGGCGTTAGGGCTTTTTACTATGATAAATACGTGAGTACAGACGAAACCATCGATGATATTAGCTCCCTTGCTAAAGCTGGCGGTTACGTGCAGCCGGGGGACTTTACAGTTAACCTTGCTGCAATGCCAATGGCAGAAAAAGGTATGGTGAATACACTAAGGGTTTCTGAAATAGAATAACCAAAATAATTTCTACTTAAAAAGCCACGAACGCAATACAATTGTGAATTCGTGGCTTTTTCTTTTTGCATTGATTGTATTATTGGAGGCTTACCAGAGGCGTGAGATTTTGATTTTAGAAAAAATTATACTGAAGAAGAATTAGTGATAATAATATCTGTCTCCAACATCAAGATCTTCCCGCACTAAAAGATCTGTAATTATCGTTTTGTTGCTTCCGTATTGCTTATGATCAAACGCTAATTTCAAGGTGTCTTCTGATAAATAAAGTATTTTGAATAACTTATAATCTTCCGGAATGTTTAATAATTGTGAAATTTGGGGGCTCATTAGCTTTATAAAATGATCCCCTTTCCCATTCTTGTGGAGATGCCACTGTCCAGTTAAAGTTTTTCCACAATTGCCTGAATTTCCGTTGTTATCATAAAACACACTGTCCTTAAGAAAGGTTTGGCGGTAGGATAAAAAGCACGGGTGCATATTCATGCGTACTTTGCCATTATAGCGTTCGGCAATTTTCCAGGTCTTTATACCGTCTGAAGAAATTAAGGCCACCGCGTTATCAGGGAGTTTATACGGTTCATTATCTAACCCATCACAGGAGTACATTAAAATGATCAGGATGTATATGAGCCGCAATTTCATAAGGTGAGGTTTAGGATAAGGCATCTGTTCCATAAATATAAACCTTAAAACTCAAATCTCAGCTGCACCTCAATTTCTTCTTTTTGTTCCTTTTCTTCAAGTTTATCAGTATTAAGATTAGAAAGGGAAATGCCCAGCAGCCTTACCGAATTTTTCATCTTTTCCTGGTACAAAAGTTCCTTTGCAATTTCCAGTATTAATTCTTTGCTGGAGATATAATAAGAAATAGTTTTGCTCCGTGTTTGCAGGGTAAAGTCGCTGTACTTGATTTTTAAAGTAATCGTTTTTCCGGCTACCTTACTTTTTTCCAGTCGGCGTTCAATCTCTTCTGCAATATTTTCCAGTCGTTCCAGCATAAAAATTTCCGAAGAGATATTTTCATTAAACGTACGTTCTGCTCCAAGGGATTTTCTTATTCGGTTTGGCTTTACCTCGCTTAGATGAATTCCGCGCACTACGTTATAATAGTGCAGGCCGCTTTTTCCGAAATTCTGAGTGAGATATTCTGCCGACTTTAACTTCAAATCTGCTCCGGTAAAAATTCCCAGGCGGTACATTTTTTCTGCCGTGACTTTGCCTACACCGTGAAACTTCCTGATGTCCAGCTTTTCCAGGAATTCTTCTACCTCTTCAGGATTAACAGTCTTTTGTCCGTTGGGTTTATTATGATCGCTGGCAATCTTGGCAATAAATTTATTAATGGAAATCCCTGCAGATGCATTTAAACCGGTTTTATCCTTTATTTTTTGTCTTATTTCCCTTGCAATTAAAGTGGCGCTGGGATGTCCTTTTTTATTTTTGGTGACGTCAAGATAAGCTTCGTCCAGCGATAGAGGTTCAACCAGATCAGTATATTCCAGGAAAATTTCCCTTATTTGCCGGGAGATCTCACGGTAGCGGTCAAAACGGGTTTTCACAAAGATTAAGTGAGGGCAATTCCGCATAGCAGTTATACTGCTCATAGCACTCTTTACCCCAAACTTTCTCGCTTCATAACTGGCGGCAGCCACAACACCCCTTTTGGAACTTCCGCCAACGGCAATAGCTTTTCCCCGTAGCTCGGGATTGTCCAGTTGTTCTACGGAAGCATAAAAAGCATCCATATCTATGTGAATGATCTTTCGTAAAGGGATAGGTTTGTCCACCTTGCAAATTTAACCATTTTCGCTTCTGAAATAAGGGTACTTTTAGCTTTAAGAAACGATTGAAGGGAAATTGCTTTTAAATATAATTTTTAGATATACCAGCTTTCCTTCAGTGGAAGTGACGATAATTGTCTTTTTCAGCATTAAGCTGGAGCACTGCAAGCTTAAAGTTCAGATGAATAAAACGACATCCTAAAAATCCAAATCATTACGTACATTTGGTAGAGCGCATTAATTTTTCTCACTTATTATTTTCGGCTATATGAAAACGGCAATTATTTTAGGAGCAACCGGTCTCACAGGTGGAGTTTTGCTTCGCAACCTTTTGGGGGATGATCGTTATGGTAATATTATTCTTTTTTCCAGAAGTCCTGCCAATGTAAATCATGCAAAAATAGAAGAACACATTATTGACTTATTTAAATTGGAAGAACATGCTGAAAAATTTAAAGCAGACGAGGTTTATTGCTGTATAGGAACTACAAAGAGTAAAACTCCAGATAACGAAACCTATAAAAAAATAGACCATGGGATTCCTGTAACTGCAGCAAAACTTTGTGAGAAAAACAACATCCCCTGCTATTTGGTGGTTTCGGCTATGGGAGCAGATGGTAAAAACAAAATTTTCTATAATCGCGTTAAGGGAAAAATGGAAAAACATGTTCTTGAATTTGACATTAAAAAAACCTATATTTTCAGGCCTTCCTTAATTGCCGGTGATCGCGAAGAAAAGAGAACAGGGGAGAAAATTGCCAAATATGCGATGTCATTTTTTAAGCCCTTAATGATAGGTTTTTTAAAAAAATATAGGTCAATAAGTCCGCAAGAGATTGCTACAGCAATGATCTTTGTTGCGAATAACGGGCATCGTCAAACACGAATTGAATCTGACGCAATCGCAGAACTTGCAAATGCTGAAAAAAATAGTGAATGATGGAAATTGAACGCAAATTTTTGGTCACTTCAGACGATTTTAAGTTTGAAGCAGAAGAAAAATTGAGGATTAAGCAGGGTTATTTAAACTCTCATCCAGATCGGGCTGTTAGAGTAAGAACAAAAGGAGCAAAAGCTTTTATTACTGTTAAAGGAAGATCTTCTGAAAGCGGCCTAAGTAGATTTGAGTGGGAAAAAGAAATTTCTACTGAAGATGCCGAAGAGCTTCTGAAGCTTTGTGAACCTGGAATTATAGACAAGGCTCGATATTTAATAAAATTGGGACAACATACTTTTGAAGTAGATGAATTCTACGGAAGCAATAAAGGTTTAATTGTTGCCGAAGTAGAATTGTCTTCAGAAACAGAAGAATTTGAGAAGCCGGAATGGTTGGGCAAAGAAGTTACGGGCGATAATAAGTATTATAACGCCCAACTATGTAAAGAACCTTATCAAAACTGGAAAAAATAAGCTTCTAATATTCAATAAGTACTGAAGAATTTAACTGAGAAAGGTGACACTTCAAAAATGGCAATTTTCGGCTTTCTGTAGGGCGAGAATCAAAAACTACCAACAAGTCCTACTCTTCCCAGGCCTACTTTAAAGTCCCAGGTAATATTTAATTTATCCGGATCTTTGGTTTTATAATTCCTGTCGCTGTTCAGGTAATTATCTATAGTATCTACTACCACCACACTTAAAGCAAGGCTTAACGCCACATCAGTGAACCAGTGCGCGCCAGACCACAACCTGGAAACCGGCGCAATTAGACCAACACCCCATATTCCTGCTTTTACAAACATGTTGTCAAACTGTTTACTAAGCGCATAAGCCGTAGTAAATGATAAAATGGTATGTCCCGAAGGAAAAGAGTGGTAGGCACCTTCATTGCTAAAAGGCTTAAAACTGCCTTTACCTTCATTAGTTCCCGGCCTGGCCCTCCCTAAGGCAGTTTTACTTATAGTTTGAATCAAACCTGCCGCAGAGGCTGCAGAAATCATCAAAACCCCTGTACGCCTTAGCTTTTCATTTTTGGTAAATAATCCATAGAGATAAACAGCACCGTTTATGGCATAGTTGTTCTGCGGACTTCCATAATACCACCCGAAATCTTTTACTATTCCCGGAATGTCGTCTTCTTGCCCTCTAAACCATTCTGTAGTCTCTTCATCAAAAATATATAGAACCGCTGTTCCTGCAACTATGGCCCCTGCGGTAATAAAATCATCCTTTTGCCATTTAAGAGGCTGGGTGTAAGTAGTTTTTAAGCCACCAAATGCACTTACCCCATCATATTTTAGTAGTTCCCAGGTGGTGGGAAGGCTGTCTTTTGGGGTTTCTATTTGCTGGGCCGTGGTGCAAAAAGAAAAAAGGATAAGGGCTAAAAATGCCAGTTTTGAGGTATAAGAGAATTTCATAGCTATTTGTTCTTATTTTGTTATACTGAAAATTTCAATTGGATTTTTTCTTCCCTGGAGTATTTTAAAACCAAGGGAGGTAGTGGAGAAAATCCCCTGAAGCTTTCCTTTTTCTATTATTGAACCTGAAGCAAGAATGGACGCTTTGTATTCATTGCACAAACCTTCTATTCTTGCAGCAACATTAAGAGTATCACCGTGATAGGCAATATCTCTTTTAATATCGCCAACTTCCACAGCAGTAACCAGGCCCACATGGAGTCCTGCTTTAAACTTTGGAACCACACCAAATTTAGCATTATAAAATTCGCTTCTAGCAACAAGCAACTCCTGAACAGCAAAGAAGAATTCCACACAGGCGGCTTTTTTAAAACCCTGCATCGGCCAGCTTATTACCACTTCATCGCCAACGTACTGGTAAATTTCAGCATTAAATTCTCTAACTTTCTTATTAATGTCCAGAAAACTATCCTGGATAAGTTCGCTATACCTTATATGTCCCAGTTTTTCGGCCAGTTCTGTAGAGGAAGTAAGGTCCAGAAACATGAAAATGCGTTCTTCTTCCCTGGGATATCTAAATCTTCCGAAGAGAAATGGCAACAGGACGCCGGGACCAAATTTTTTATTCATTTGATTTATAAAGCTTATTACCAGGGACATGAAGAAGGTGTAAACCATGAGAATAGAGTTGAAATAGTTCCAGTTTTCTTCAAGCATAAGGTCAATATCACTATTATAAAGGATAAAATCGTCTGAAATACCAAAGATAATAATTCGGCTAATGCTGATAATCACCATGAGCACCAGGAAATAGGAAATACTACTTATTAAAATATTAGCCGCAAGAGGGAGGTTTCTAAAGAAGGTTTTCTTTAGAAACCCATCCAATAATCCAAGGCCGATCCCAAGTAAAATGCTCACGGTTATTACAAATAAGGATACCGGCCAAAAGCCAACTTCCAGGTTCTTGTCAAAAACATTGAATACAGAAAGTGCTACAAGGTGGATGATATATAGTAATATGCTATAGGAAATTATCCAGAAAACCACCTGCTTCACTACACTGCTTAGAAGCGGAAATTTATTGGTTATTCTAATAACATCGAAGGTGTAATTTTGCTTCATTCAAATGGATAAACTGTTAATAAAAAATAATGAAAGGGCATTGAGGCCCCAGATTAAAATATGAACAGCCCCAAAAAATGATTTTCCAGGACTGATCGTGCTAACAACTAATTAACTAACAACAATATGAAATTACTGCCAACCTCCGCCAAGGGATTGGTATAAATTAACCATGGACCTTAATTGGTCAAATCTTGCATCTATTAGATTCAAACTGGAGTTAAGAGCATTTTCCCTTGCCGTAAGCACCTCAAGGTAATTTGCCAAACCATTGGTAAGTAATTCTTCAGAATAATTTGTGGCGGTTTGATAGGCCTCATATTCTTTCTGCCTCACTTCAATAGTTTCTGTAGCCGCCTGGTAGGAGTAAAGTGCATCCATTACTTCCCGGGTGGCCGTTAAAAATGTATTTCTAAAGTCTAAACGTGCCTGTTCCTGCTCAGCCTGGGAAACCTCGTACTCGGTTCTTATCCTTCTTCCGTTAAATATTGGCTGGGTTAGCCCTCCAACGAGAGTAGCAAAAAGGGAGTTTACATTAAATAATTGGTCCATATCCAGACTCTGTAAGCCACCGTTGGCCGATAATGTTAGGGAGGGATAAAAATCTGCCCGTGCAGCATTGGTAAGCTGGAAGGCATTAACAAGGTTATATTCTGCAGCAATTACATCAGGACGATTCCTGAGTAATTGTGCGGGAACTCCTATTTGAAGTTTGGTAGTGATTTCCTGCCTGGTCAAATTGGTTCTTTCAATTTGCATTGGAGCTTCTCCCAGCAGAATCGAGAAAGAATTTTCCAGTAAACGTTCCTCATTTCGGAGATTTATCAAAATTGCCTGCGCAGTATAAAGCTGTGCTTCCGTTTGCTTTACACCAACTTCGGTCACATTGCCCGCTTCCTTTAAGGCTTTTGTAGTTTCTAGGCTGCTTTCCCTGTTCTGTATGGTTTGCCTGGTAATCCTTATTTGTTCATCCAGCGCCAGTAACTGGTAGTAATTAGAAGCAATATTAGCAATTAGGCGTGTTTTTACGGCTTGATGAGCGGCCACGGTTTGCAGGTACTGTGCCTGGAATGCTCTTTTTGTACTGGTTATCCTGCCCCAGATATCTGCTTCCCATGAGAGGTTTCCTGCAATTTGATAGGTATCTAAATAATCTATTCCACCACCTGCATTTCCCAGTTGAAGCCCTATTTGACCATTATCAGAAAAATAACTTCTGGTAAAAGAGGCATCGCCATTGAGAGTTGGAAAATAAGCTGCTTTCCCCTGTTTTACATAGGCTTCTGCGGTAAGGATCTGTTGCACGGCTATCCTTATATCTATATTATTTTCCAGCCCTTCCTCGATATATTGGGTAAGCAAAGGATCGGTAAAGATTTCCCTCCAGGATACGTTAGCCATATTTAATGAATCCTGCGGAAAAGTATCTGTACGGTAATGCTCTTCTTCTACAATATCTGGTTGCTCATAATCTTTAGCGACAAAACAACCCTGTAGTGACAGCAGAATTACGGGAGCCAGGAAAAACTTATATATCTTCAATTTTTTCATTTTAAACTATTCTAAATTCTTTGTGTTTTGTTCAGTAACAGCAGGTTTGGAACTCACTTTTTCCTGCAGCCACTGGAAAAAGATGAATAAAATTGGGATTATAAATACACCTATAAGAGTTCCTATAAGCAAACCACCTACAGCTCCTGTACCAATAGATCTATTTCCTGCAGCTCCCGTACCACCGGCAAATACAAGTGGAAGAAGGCCAATGATAAAGGCAAGCGACGTCATAAGAATAGGTCGCAGCCTTACCCGGGCAGCTTCAAAAGCCGCATCTGGAATGCTATAGCCGTTTTTGCGGCGCTGCATGGCGAACTCTACAATAAGTATCGCGTTTTTGGCCAAAAGCCCCAGGAGCATAATTAATGCGATCTGGAAGTAGATGTTGGCCTGCAATCCGGCAAATTTTGTGGCCAGATAAGCACCCATTACCCCTACAGGTAGCGAAAGTAATACTGCTAAAGGCAAAAGGTAACTTTCATATTGTGCCGATAAGATGAAGTATACAAACAGGATACTCAGCAAAAAGATGAAAAAGGTTTGTCCACCGGCAGCAATTTCTTCCCGTGTTAAACCTGAAAAGCCAACCCCAAATCCTGTGGGAAGTGCACTTTCGCTTACTTCCTGTACGGCGGCAATAGCATCTCCGGAAGAGTATCCCGGTGCAGCAGATCCACTTACATTTGCAGAATTAAACAGGTTGAACCTTGTGACCGACTGTGGCCCGTAAACCCTGTTAAGGCTCACAAACTCTGTAATAGGGGCCATTTCTCCCTCTAAATTTCTTACAAAGAGTGAATTCAGGTCATCTACGGTTGCCCTGTCTTCAGGTAAAGCCTGAACAAAAACACGGTACTGTTTACCAAAGCGGGCAAAATCGGCAGCATAGATACTACCAATATATCCCTGAAGGGTAGAGAATATACTACTAACAGGAACACCGGCTGCTTTTGCACGTGTTATATTAAGATCTATCTCGTACTGCGGATAATTAGTATTGAACGAACTTTGCGCATACAGCACCTCCGGGCGTGCAGAAAGTTCCTGCAGGTACTGCTGTGTTACCCTGTCCAGCTGTTCAAAACTCCCACCGGTACGGTCAAGTACTTTGGCTTCAAAACCTGCCGAAACCCCAAAGCCCGGAATACTTGGCGGGGCAAAAAAGAGAATATTGGCATCGGCAATGCCTGCACCAGTCTGAAACAATTTGGCGGTAATGGCATCTGAAGATAGCTCGTCGCTCTCCCTGTCTTCCCAATTGTCAAGCTTTATAAGGCCAAGGGCGTAATTACTACCGGCACCACCAATTAAGCTGTATCCGTTAACCATAGATATACCTTGTACCCCTTCCATTTGCCTTATTTGGCGGCTTAAGAGATTAGTAACCTCAACCGTACGGTCTAAAGACGCCCCGGCAGGAAGTTCGATATTGGCAAAAATCATCCCCCGGTCTTCATTGGGGACAAAACCTGTAGGAGTGGTTTTTTCTCCCCAAAAAATGGCCGCCACCGCAAGAATAAGGATCCCTGCCGTAATCCAGGAGTGTTTGTGCAGAAAGCGCAGGGATTTTCCATAGCGTTTCGTGGTAGTATCAAAAGCCGTATTAAAGGAAGCATAGAATCTTTGCAGAAGGTTCTTTTTCTTTCCGTGTTCATCTTGATGGGGTTTAAGGAACAAAGCACATAAGGCGGGGCTGAGCGTCAAAGCGTTTACAGCAGAAATGGCAATGGCCACGATTAGTGTCACCCCAAATTGTTCATAAAACACCCCTGTTGGTCCCGAAATAAAGGTTACCGGAATAAAGACTGCGCCCATTACCAGTGTAATAGAGATAATGGCACCGGTAATTTCTTCCATGGCACTTTGCGTTGCCGATAATGCACTTTTTGCACCTTCTTCCAGCTTGGCGTGTACGGCTTCCACCACTACAATGGCATCATCTACTACAATACCAATGGCCAGCACCAGTGCAAACAGCGTTAAGAGGTTAATAGAGTATCCAAAGAGGTTTAAGAAGAAAAAGGTACCTATAATAGAAACCGGAACCGCAATGGCCGGTATAAGCGTAGACCTGAAATCCTGAAGGAAAATAAAAACTACTATAAACACCAGTATAAAAGCTTCAATCAGGGTTACCACCACTTTATCTATAGAAGCGGTCAAAAATTCATTGGTATCAAAGTTTACGAAAACCGAAAGTCCCGTAGGAAAATCCTGTTCCATTTCTTCCAGACTCGTGTGGATGTTCTCAATAATTTCCTGTGCATTCGAACCAGGCGTCTGGTACACCGCCATACTTACACCAGGTAGACCATTGGTATAGGAAATCACGTTGTAGCCTTCGGCATCAAGTTCAATTTCGGCCACATCGCGCAGGCGTAAAAACTGGCCATTGTCCAAGGCTTTAATTACAATGTCGCCATATTGTTCTTCGGTACTATAACGCCCACTGTACCTAATTACATATTCAAACGCTTCTGCATCATTCTGTCCAAGGGCACCCGCGGCGGCTTCCTGGCTCTGTTCGTTAATGGCAGCGGTAACATCGGTTGGAATAAGGTTATAAGCGGCTAATCTTTCAGGTTGAAGCCAGATACGCATCGCATAATTCTTGGCCCCGAAAACATTAACATCACCCACACCGTTTATCCTTTTAAGTTCAGGAATAACATTAATGTTGAGATAATTCTGAATAAAAGTAGCATCATATTCTTCATTTTCAGAAAGAACAGTGAAGAACATCAGCGAACTCGTTTGCTGCTTTTGGGTGGTTACCCCAGATTGCGTTACCTCTATTGGAAGCAAAGGCGTTGCCCTGGCTACGCGGTTCTGTACGTTTACCGCAGCAATATCGGGATCTACTCCCTGGTCAAAGAATACCTGGATACTGGCACTACCGTTGTTACTTGCTGTAGAGGTAATATAATCCATTCCCTCTACACCGTTAATTTGCTCTTCAATAGGAATTAGAACACTCTCAAGAACTGTTTGTGCATTGGCCCCGGGATAATTTGCAGAAACCTGAACCGTAGGTGGAGCGATATCTGGATATTGTGTCACGGGAAGGGTGGTGATCCCTAAAATACCCAGCACAATTATAACGATGGAAACGACCGTGGATAATACAGGCCTTTCTATAAATTTCTTTAACATTTAATTTCTTATTTAAAAACAGGTTGTAAGGTATTGGCGATGCTGTCAAAAGGTACTGGTTGTGGTTGTATAGGCGTATTGTTTCGCAGTTGTCCAACACCTTCAGCAACTATTTTGTCACCTACTTCAATTCCAGAAGCAACAATAATTAGACTTTGCACCCTATCACGCACCTCAACTACTCGGGAAACAGCGAGGCTATCTCCCTGTACATGGTAAACATAAACTTTTCCCTGTTGTTCAAAAGAAGAGGCTTGAGGAACAACGGGAACGTCTTCGTATGTTTTAGGAATGCGGATTTGCCCGCTGTTTCCACTTGCCAGGATTTCATTTGGGTTTGGAAAAACAGCTCTAAAACTAACCGTACCTGTAGAAGGATCGACCTGTCCTGTAACAGTTTCAATTTCTCCCTTGTGATCATAAATTGTTCCGTTTACAAGCTGAAGTTCCACAGGAGGAATATTGTCAATTTTTTCTGAAAGGTTCGCTCCTTCTGTATTTTGGATAAAACTGAGGTAATCACTTTCGTTCATCGAGAAGAAAGCATAAATTTCGTCAATCTGTGAGACAGTAGTCAATGGCATAGGATCTCCGGGGCTTACAAGGGCACCTTCCCGGTACGGGATTGCCCCAACATAACCATCTACGGGGCTTTTTATATTTGCATAACCTATGTTGGCAGCAATGCTCTGGTAATTTGCCTGGGCTTGAGCAAGCTGGGCCTTTGCAGTCTCTAACTGTACCCCGCTAATAATGTTCTTTTCTACCAGCGGCTCCAGTTTATTTACTTCTACCTGCGCGGCATTTACATTAGCACGTGCTGCACCTGCCTCCTGGCTCAAAGATTCGGTTTCCAGTTTAAAAAGGAGCTGACCTTTTTGAACCTTTTCTCCTTCATCTACAAGAACATCGGTAATGTATCCTGAAACTTTTGCTCTCACGGCGCTGTTCACCACGCCCTCCAGGTTTGTTGGATAAGAAGTGTAACCGGTCAGAGTCCTCACAGGGACCTCCAGTACGGGAAAAGGTGTTGGGCCCTGGGCCTGCTGTTGCTGGCCGGCATCGTTTCCGCAGGAAATGATACTCAGGATGCCGGTAATAGCGACAATATTTTTAAATATGTTTTTCATCTTTGGTAGCATTGTTTGTTTATGTTATTATTTATTCTGAATTTCTGATATTTTGGTTATCGTGCTTTTTAGGTTCTCTTCCTGGCGCAATAGGTATTCTTTAAATATCATAGGAACCTTGCCGATCTTCTCATATTTTTCCGGATTGTAGGAAGCATTAAATGTTGTGATCTTTTCTACTATTTTAATTTCTTCGGAAATGTTTACGAGGTATGATTCCAGTGTATTTTTTAAGTACATTTTATTGCCGCGGAAATAGCGCTTCCTGTCTCCCGACTTAGTGAAATATTCAACTTTCTTTAATTGAAGAAGTAGGTTTAATTGCGTAGAAACCGAACTTTTACTCGCCTCGGTAATACTCATTATTTCATCAAAAGTATGGCCCTCTTTGGGGGAAAGGATCATTATGGCATAAATCCTTGCGGCCAAAGGAGCTAATTGATGGGTTTTCTCAAAATGGAGACCAATCTCTTCAACTAGTTTACGTTTTTCGGGTGAACAACTCATTCAGTTAAATTTGAATTTTGAAGCTGCAAATATATAATTAGTTCGGAACTCACCGAACTAAACGAAACTTAAAATTACGTTAATTATAACTTCCGGAGAATTTGAAGAAATTTAGGTTGTTGGATTTAATCACATACCCTACACGAATCATACTTCTAAACTCGTCATAATTAATGAGGTTTTCGCCGTACCCGTTGTACCACTCCAACATAAGGTACTGGTTGTTCAGCTTAAACGGATGGTAAAACAGTTGCGCCCTTAAAGAACCTTTCCAGTCATCAAAATTATTGCCCTTACGGAGTTGTAAATCCAGGATCCATTTTTCGGGGTTTAAATCGTAAGATATGTTTACTTCTCCATAACCCATATACTCTAGTAAATCTGGATTATCAACTTTATATCTAAAAGGGAGCCAGCCTTTTAGGCGCACAGTTGTTCTGCTGTTTACTGCAGTTTCAAAACTTAGGGAAATTCTGTTCCAGGTCCTGGAATAAATACTATCACGGCCATTGCTTTCATGTTCATATTCCAGGTATGCCAAAGCCATAAGTTTGTCGTCCTTATTAAAAATAGGCTTTCCCAGACCTATGCCGGGATTAAAATTAATTTCAGAAAACGGACTTGAAAAGCTGTAAAGGTCCCAGAATGCCTTTTGGGTATAGGTGAGAAAAAGGTAGGTATTTAACGGCAGTGTATTTCTGGTAAGGAGCTGCTTAAAACTTATCTGGTATTTCGCATCTGCATTTTCAGAAACCGATCTGTTTAGAGGGATCCCGGTGATAAAATAATTGTTCTTATGAATAGAAAATGAAGGCATATTTTCTATCGTATCATCAACCTGTTCCCGGGTTAAACCCTGTGCATTAGCAGAAAAAACAGTGCAGAGAAAAAGGAGGTAACTCAGGAAATGAAAAAGCTTCATAGATTTTTTTTCAAAGTTAAAGCCTCCCTGCTAAAGTTGCCATTATCGAGTTCTAATTCTATGTTAAAGATGATTTTTAACGTAACTGAACCCTTAAAACCTCTTCAAAAATTACACGCTTTCTATTCGAATCTTGTAAGATTATTCGCCGTAAATCCCTATTTCCAGTTCTCCCTTTCTGTTCATTTTGGCGCGGTACATCCCGGCGGTATTAAATTCCATCGCAACATTTCCGTTGTGGTCTATCGCAATAATACCACCATCGCCGCCCAGGTCGGGAATTTTCTTCTGGATAACTTCACTCGCAGCTTCCTGCAGGCTCACCCCTTTATATTCCATCATCGCAGAAATATCGTGCGCCACCATCCCCCGAATAAAGAATTCTCCCCACCCGGTGCTGGAAACTGCGCAGGTCTTGTTGTTGGCGTAAGTTCCTGCACCAATAATTGGCGCGTCGCCAATGCGATTGTACCTTTTGTTGGTCATCCCGCCGGTGGAAGTCCCTGCAGCAAGATTTCCGTTTTTATCGAGCGCGGCGCAACCTACAGTGCCAAATTTTGAATTTTTGATATATGGGTCGATAAATGCAGTTTTACCATCGTGATCCAGTTCGGTTTTTTCCCGGTTTTTTATACGTTGTAAACTTCTAAAGCGGTTTTCGGTATAAAAATATTCGGGAGCCACGATTTCGATTCCCTGCTCCTTTGCAAAACGTTCAGCACCTTTGCCTGCCAGCATCACATGTTCAGAATTTACCATCACTTCATGCGCCAGGTTAATCGGGTTTTTAATAGTGGTAACCCCGGCAACTGCACCGGCATTCAAGGTTTTGCCGTCCATTATGGAAGCATCCAGTTCATTCGTTTCTTCGTTGGTAAAAACAGCACCTTTTCCCGCATTAAAAAGCGGCGAATTTTCCATAACATTAATCGTTTGTTGTACTGCTTCCAGTGCCGTGCCGCCATTCGCCAAAATTTCATGTCCCGTCCTTATGGCTTCCTCCAGTTTTGCTTTGTAAGCATTTTCTAAAGAATCGCTCATATTTTCCTTTAAGATCGTTCCTGCGCCGCCGTGAATTACAATACCAAAATTGGGAACAGAATCTTTTTCCTGAATATTTTTTGAATTTTCTCCGGAAGCGGTTCCTGCTTCGGTAGATGTATTTTCGTTACAGGCGAAGCACAGGCAAAAGCTGAAGAATAAAAGTATTTTTTTCATCTGATCGTTTTATTTGCTACAGGCCGATAATTGACATTTTCGGCATTACCCCGAAAGTTAATAAAACTAACGGTATTTTTTAGTTTCGAGTTCGTTGTTCGTAGTTTGGGGTGAAACTGACAACCCACAACTGACAACGGTTTTCAAGATCGAACCTCAAAAATGTCAATTTTCGACCTGGAGTATTTGGTTTGGCTAAGCAATGACGAGTGGATTCAGAAATATTTATAGGTTAGCGCGCATAAGACCTCACGATTTTTTAAAACCTGTGAAGTCTGGCTGTGGCTTTGAGGATGAGACCCTGAATCAGGTTCAGAGTGACAATGAAAACAAAACGAGTTCGGTAGAATAATAGTGAACGCTCAAAATTGTCAATTTTCGGCAATTATGAGTTCGGAGTTTAGAGTTGTGAAACTGACAACCCACAACTGACAACGGTTTTCAAGATCAGACCTCAGAAATGTCAATTTTTGGCAAATATCAGCCCGGGGTTTGGAGTTCGAAGTTTAAGTCTATTTACTAATCTATTTCAACAGAAAAATTTCCTTCTGAGATCGATCGTATAGATTCTCTAAATTCATCTTGTGCGTCGAAAGAGAAAGTACCGCTAATAGTTTTGCCGTCATCATTTGTTATTTCTAAAATAGCTCTATTGCTTGTAATCGTATTTTGAGTTGTACTCCAGACACCTTGTGGTAAAGCCTGGGAATACTTCATCCAGTTCCCGTTTATAGGAATATAAGTGTTATTAGCAAAAAGATAAGTATTTGCACCATTATAATTAAGAATTATAATTTCGATATCTTTTCCTTCTTCAGTACTAGCTTTTACTGCTAAACCAATAGTTCCCAAATCTGTAAGATGTTTTTTACACCTAATAATTGAATTTGAGCCCCCAACAAAATATTCCTCACCATCTACCTGAGCCATAAAAAACTCTTCCTGGTTCCCGGCTATATCTTCATCCTTACTACATCCTAACAGTAAAATGAAAATTGGCAGTAAAAGTATTTTTTTCATAATGAAACAGCTTATAATTATATTAAAATTACAGAACATCATTATAAGACTTATGTAAAAATAACTACGATATTTTATTAATAGACAAACAGAAAAAAGAAACCGGTAAAAGAGCCTATTTTAATTTATCTTAGGAAGATAAGGTAAGAAACTACTTGATTTATAGCTAGTTGAAAGATAATTTGTCTGGCCTTAAGAGCTGTCGATATCCAAAATTCAGAAATTAAATTCTTTTTTTAAAAAGTTAAAAATGCCTGTAATCAATTTTTTTAAAAACATCCTCCATCATAGATGCCTTTTTAAAAGTGGTATATTCAATAGGATTTACGCCGGTAAAAGTTTTGAAGCTTTTTCTAAAATGGGCATAATCATAAAAATTATAATGACGGATAAGTTCGGAAAGTCTGCTTCCATTGTTTTCCACTTCTCTAATAATATTATTGAATTGTATTAGGCGTATAAAGAAGTTTGGGGAATACCCAATATATTTTTTAAAATATACGCCTAAAGTACTTTTCGCAAACGGATATTTTTTTAATATATCTGATAATTTTATCATGCCCTGGCATTCAAAAATTTCATCAACAATATCATCAATGGGGAATGGCTTTTGCCATTTTTGGTAAAAACTACCCAAGTGCTCATCAAAAATTTCAACTACATGTTTAGCATCATTAGTATGTGCACATTGGGCATACAGGGAATCTAGAAGTTCTCTTGGAAAAATTTCGTATAAATCCAAAACCCTTTCATTATATAAAGAGGCCGGCTCTCCCGAAATTGCAAACCAACGAGTAGAGTCCATTGCAACAATCACCATTTTACCTCCTTTTTTAACTGAAAATGAAAAATAATTACTTACCGGCCTAAGCTGCATGGCAGGGTTAAAGACTTTCTCGCCATAGCAATCGATAGTAATAAATTTTTCATATAACAATGCAAAGTATACCCTTCCAAAATTAATTGAAGATTGATGTTTTAGCTCTTTATGATAGTTTACAACCACACTGCTCAAAAACAAAGGATGATCTTGCAAGGTGTGATAGCATATGGAATGGTGCTTCATTGATATGTATTAAGTATCTAATATACAAACATTTATGAATATATGCCAGATGCATAAACGCTCTCTCGTGGGGTTTAATTTTGATGAATCTGTATATCATATAAAGGCAGGCAGCAGGGAAGTTTTGGCTGTCCGGTTGTGACATGACAACTTTTAATTGGAAGATGTTCTCACTTCTATTCACTTTTGGATTGGCTGAAATTATTAGTTCGGAGTTTTGTTGTTCGTAGTTCGGGGCTTTTTATTTGTAGTAAGAGTGTGTCACACTTCTTTAGGCCGAAAATTGGCATTTTTGGGGCTGCTCTTTTAGGAGAGAGTAAAGTGGAAAGTTTTTCCGTTATATGTGGTGGTGAGAAATTCACTTTCCCTCTTTTCTTTCTTTTTTTCGCACCAGCGATAGCAGCGTAAAGCCCGCAGGAGCTTTTGGGCGACGAGGACTTGCAGCGGATAGCGCGGTGCTGTTGCAGCGTAGCGGAAACAGCAGGTGCCATAATGATTATTGGCCTTACACATCGCTTTGTTGTGGAGATTGCTTAATTTTAGGCTATAAAACGAAAAATATGGCTGTTAATAAACCTTTTAACCTTAATAAATGGATAGATCAAAACCGGCATACGCTTAAACCGCCGGTGGGGAACAAGAATCTTTACCGGGAGTCTGGTGATTATATCGTGATGGTGGTTGCGGGGCCAAATGCGCGAAAGGATTACCATTATAACGAAACCGAAGAGTTATTTTACCAGTTGGAGGGGAAGATAAGGGTTCATGTTCAGGATAATGGGGAAAAAAGGACGATGGAATTAGGGCCGGGGGATATGTACCTTAATCCGGCGAAAGTGCCACATTCTCCCGTGCGCGATGAGGGTTCTATAGGGCTGGTCGTGGAAAGGAAACGGCAAAATGAAATTGGCGAGGACGGGCTTTTGTGGTTTTGTGATAATTGCAATAATAAGCTGTACGAGGTGTATTTCCCTTTGCACGATATCGAGAAGGATTTTTTAAAGCATTTTAAGCATTTTTACAACAGCAAAGAGCTGCGAACGTGTGGCAATTGCGGGGAGGTGATGCCGGCAGACCCACGTTTTGTGGCAGAGGAGTAAGCGCTTTGCAGTGAAAATTTTGAGGAATCTTAAATATTCTTAAACATTGGCGTCTGCTAAATTATATTCCGTAATTTAGGGAGTCAATCACAATAAAAAAATTATACTATGAGCTTGTTTTCCAAAGAAAATGCCGAAGAGGAACATAATAAACGTCAGAAGAATTTTAGTAAAAAAGATGTAGATAAGGTAATAGCGGAAGAAGAAAAAATTAAATCTAAATTTGAGAGTAAGGGTAAATTGAGCCGGTACCTTGGGGATGTACAACTTTTATTTTCTTTAGTAAGAGATTATGCCAACGGTAGCTACAGGGAGATGCCCTGGAATATTGTTGCATCTGTTGGCGGTGCTTTGCTTTATGTGCTTTCACCTATAGATATTATTCCAGATTTTATTCCTGTTATAGGTTACCTGGATGACGCTGCGGTAATCGCTTTTTGTCTTAATCTTATTGAAAAAGATCTTGCAGCTTACAAGGTTTGGAAAGATGGTATTGGGACTGCGTGATTAGAAGAAATACTGTAGAAATCAAGCGGAGTGGATTCGTTCGTAATGGCGGACTTCCATATCAAAACTCCGCATCATTTTTTGTGCTTTTTCTGAAATTACCGCGAGGTGAATATCTTCTCCTGCAAAGGCTTTTATAGCTTCTTTAGACGTCCATTCTGAAATAAAAAGAAACTCTGGAAAACGGCCATAATCTCTCCGCCGGATGCTTGCACCACAAAATCCTTCTAAAGTGGATAAATGCGGCAGAATCTCTTCTTTAAGATAGCTTACGTAATTATCTTCTTCTCCTGGCTTTATCCTGCAGGACCAATATCTGGAAATCATAATTAATGAAAAATCTTTAAGTAAGACCTAGAATCTGTACCCAACACTAAACCCTGCGTTAAACTCCACTGCAGAAAAGCGATCTTTCACTTCGTTGCTAAAATTTCTCCCGATGTTTGCATAAGGTCCAAGCACAAAGGAATCATTAAAATTCCATTTATAGCCACCGCCAATGCCTATTATAAAGGCGCCCATATCTGTTACCCGCCGCACATCCTCTTCTTCTACCTGCACTACTTCTGTAAATTCTCCTGTTCTGATTTTAGCAAAGGGATTTGCAAAAAATTCTGAACCGGAGCTTTCTGTTCCAAAGTAAAAATTATAGCCTAATTTAAAACTGGTGGTGTTAAACTGGCGGGAATTTTTTTCGGAATGATAATTCATGCGGTCGTTTATGAGGATTTCGGCATCAATGGATTGATTGAAGTCCAGGAAGCGCTCATATCCCACTTCTACTGAAGCTATCGCGATAGTATTTCCTATGTTGAGCTTTAATTCGTTTTGCATATAATCTATTTGCGCAAAACTATTTTGGATAATGAAAAAACCTGCAATGGCTAAAATGATCTTTTTCATAGCTTTTCGTTTTTTATAAAAGTAGGGACTATTTTTTATTTGTGGCTAAGCTGCTATAAAGAAACCGCTCCGGTGGGAAGCGGTTTCTGCTTATAGTTTTTTCTACGGAATTAAAGTGTACCATTAGGTGCTACCCATTTAAACTGGTGCTGGTCCTGGGGAACCGCAATACGATCTGCAATACGGGCCATCCTGTCCGGCATTTTCATTAAATAATCCCTTGCCTTTTCTGCCTCATCTGTAAGTGACGTCATTTTATCGATTTCCCAGTAATCATTTAGTTTTCTCAGGATATCGATGTAATCGTGTGTAGTGTAAACTCCAAGTCGTTGAGCAGCATTGGAAAAATTTTCAAAAGCTGAGGCAATACCTTCGCCAGATTCTCTTATGAACTGTGCAGGCATTACAATTTTCTTTTTCATCATATCCTGAAACGCTAGCATCATTTCGCTTGGATCATGCTCAAAAATTGTTTTTACAAACTCACGGTATGCCATGTAATGCCTCATTTCGTCACCCGAGATGATATTGCACATCTTGGCGAGCATCTTATTTCCTTTCTTCTTTGCAAGTTGTCCCACGCGTTTGTGGGAAATATTTGTAGCCAGTTCCTGGAAGCTGGTATATACAAAGTTACGATAGGGGTCCCTTCCGGTCCCAATATCAAAACCGTCGTTAATAAGATGTTGTGTGGTTTTTTCAATCTCCCTCATATCCACCCTTCCGGAGAGGTATAAGTACTTATTAAGGGTGTCTCCGTGGCGGTTTTCTTCCCCGGTCCAGTGGCGAACCCATTTGGCCCAGCTGTTTTGTTCTCCTCTGGAAGCACCATGTTGTTTTACGCCTTCCATATCCATTAGCCAGGATTCGTAAGTTGGCAGGGCTTCCTCGGTAACCATATCGGCAACAAGTACTACCCAAAAATCGTATCCCAGCTCTTTTGCCTCTTCCCTTATTTGTATAATTTCTTCGTTGTAATTTTCATTCTGAAGATTGGGTAGAAGATCAGTAGGTTGCCAGATATCATCAACAGGTATAAGATACTTATCTATAAACCCATCTACAGATTTCTCTACGGTTTTCATTACTTCTAATCGAACATTCTCTAAAGCCATTTTTCTTCTCTCTAAATGCAATTGAACAATATAAGCAGTACAATTGAATGTGGTTTTAACTAAAATTCTTTAACTAGTTACCGACAAAAAAGCCATGCTACGACTTAATTTGGAGTTAAAGTTATTGAGGTTCAAAGATATGAATATGTTAACAGAGTCTATAATAAAAAACTCTTAATTTCTACCATTCTCATTGGGGTAGAGCTTATATATCGGGTCGCTTTGCCATACTTCTTTGGTATTTACCTCTATGGCAGACAACTTGCCCATAAAAGCGGCACCTGTATCTATATTCCAAACACCTGCTTTATGAAAAGGAGTAGTTTCATCTATACGTGTCACGGGAGTATGGCCAATAAATATTTCTTTAAAAAGCTGAAGCCTTTTTGGGTAATAGATATTAGATTTTTGCATTTTGGGATCCAGGGCAAGAACTGTTTCCCATAGCGTACGATCCCAGTAATATCCTGTATCGTGATATTCATTCTGCGGCCCGTGCTGGTTCGTAAATCCCGCGTGCACAAAAAGCCTGTTTTTCTTGTCGATGTAATAATTCATCATTTGCTGAAAAAACTCGATATGGGCTTGTTTTTCTTCCGGAGTTAAATTGCGGTAAGCATCCATACTTGACTGGCCGCCGTGCTGCAGCCATTTTTCGTTTAATTCACCTGTCTTTAACCAGCGGTGCACAAGGTCGTCATGGTTACCCCGAATAAAAATGCAGGTGTTTTGCTTCGCAAGTTCTATGAGGTAAGAAACGACATTGGCAGAATCGCTCCAGCCATCTACATAGTCCCCCAGGAAAATGATTTCATCTTCAGGAGTAATATCTACTCTTCTTAAGAGTTGAACGAGCGCCTTCAACCCACCATGAATATCACCTATTGCTATTTTCCTGCTCATTCTAGTTATATTTTACTTTTCTCAAAATACGCATACTCTCCTTATAAGAATGATACACTTGCGGATTATATTGCTTTAAATACGGTTTTGCTTCTTCCAGTTTTGTCAAAGCGTCTTCAAAGTTATTGAAATAACACAATAAATAAGTGGAAGGCAAATTTCTTAAATCTCTTTGCTGAAATTTATCCAGGGGTAAATTCTGTTTTAAGCGTTGGATTAATGTGTTGTTGATGTTGTAAATATGGTGCAGCGTTTTTTTGTCAAACTTTGGAGGATCAAAAAGTAAATTGCTTTGTATTTCATAACTCGCATTATCCCGAAATTCTATGCATACTTCCTCTAACGGATAATATTTGAAGCTATCATGCAACCCAAGATGTACATATTCTATAATCCTGAAAGAATCTTCTTCTACATTTATACTCACTTCATCTAAATCTGAATAAAAAAGTTTTACCTGCTCGTTTATAAGTTCAATATCCACCCTGGAAAAGTAAATATTGTCCTTGCTTTTTTTCTGTTTTCCTGCCCAGCAAACCACAAAATATTCTTTAAAAACTTTATAGGTCGGATTAAAATCCCGGCGCTTTCTCATAAAGTCGAAAACCCCGTCCAGCGTAAGTTCGATATTGTTTTGTGCGTGATTTTCTACGGAAGCGACTATTTGCGAGTTTACGTCTTCTATTTTAATATCGAAATCTTTGGGCATGCTTATGCTGCCGTCCCTCAGGAAAATAGAGCCGCCATAATATTTCCAGATATTTTTACGCAGTGAGCAAATTTTGCCGTGGTTTGGCCTGATGGTGACCAGTCCCACCACAAGATCATCCGGCAGGTGCGGAAATGGAATATTTTCATAACTAATAACCGGCGGATTCTGAAGATAGGCGTTCACCAGGTTCTGAATTTTACTGTCATCAAAAAAATCGATGCCAACAATATTGTTGTCTTCATCTTCCACGCCAATTACTATGTAAGAATTATTTTCAGGATTGGAATTTGAAAGGGCACAAACGTGTTTTAAAAATTTCGCCTTGCCTTCCTTTTCGCCAAGATTAAGCCGTAGCTTCTTATCATAAAAGCTGTTCTCATCATTATGCGCAAGCAGGTTTTTTATTAAAAGGCGTTTGTTAATCATGCTTATAGCTATATGCTTACAGCATTGGGCTATAAGCTTTTAATCATCGGCTGTTTGTTGATCATTAAGAGAATTCTCTATTTATTAATAAATTAGAAATTTGTTCCGTCTTATCTTAATTTTTCTGATACAGACTAAAGACCAGTAAATCAATTATTCCACCCTCTTCCAAATCCTTCTGCAATATTCCATAACAGATCCGAATTAGGCAATCTTTTCCTTTGGTTAAATCAAATGCTTACAGCTTAGGGCTTAAAGCTTATTTCTTGTAGACAATAGCACTACTGGCCTGGGCGGTGCACATTACCATAAGATCTGCAATGTTTACATGAGAAGGTCTTGTCACCACAAACCTTATGATATCTGCAATATCTTCTGATTGTAACGGTTTAAAACCTTCGTAAACTTTTTTGGCTTTTTCTGTATCGCCCTTAAACCGCACTTCGCTGAATTCTGTTTCTACCATGCCGGGGTTAATTGCTCCAACCCTAATTCCCTTACCGTTTAGATCAATCCGCATTCCCTGGGTTATCGCATCCACGGCGTGTTTACTGCCGCAATAAACATTTCCGTTAGGATAAACCTCTTTACCCGCAGTAGAACCAATATTTATAATGTGTCCCGAAGCCCGCTCTATCATTTTTGGGATAATTGCTTTAGAGACATAGAGCAGTCCTTTTACATTAATATCTATCATTGCATCCCAGTCTTCAATACTTCCTTTCTGAATGGGATCCAGGCCATGTGCGTTTCCCGCGTTGTTGATGAGGATATCGATATTTGCAAATTTTGAAGGTACACCTTCAATTTTACTAAAAACCTCTTTTTTTTCCCGTACATCAAAAGCGAGGAGGTGTACAGAACATTTTCCCTGAAGTTCCTGCTGGAGTTCTTCCAGCTTTTCCTGTCTCCTTCCGCAGAGGATAAGGTTAAATCCTTCTTCAGCAAAGATTTTGGCCGTTGCTTTGCCTATGCCGCTCGAGGCTCCGGTAATTAGTGCAGTTTTCATACAATCTATTCTTTTCTAAAGTACTAAAGTAATTCTCCGGAAATATTAATTGGAGGTTACCTGCTGTTAAATTTCGTTAATCTTATGAACGCAGCAAAATTAGCAGCACAATTTGCCGTTATCCCAGTTGAAGTGATTACCTCTTAAATAAAGATGATTCTAAACTTCATGGTGTACCTGCCGGAACTTATAAACTTACAGTTATTCCAGATGTGGCATCAAATTTGTCAAATATCGAAAAGAATAATGTGGTAGTTAAAGGCAACAGCACGGTTAATCTGGAAACGCTCTTTTTAGAATAAGCTTTCCGGTTTTTATAAAACCTTTAAGAGCGGCCTTACTAGGCTGCTCTTATTTTTTAACCTATAATTAACAAGTAAGAAACTAATTAATTTTCAATTTGCGACCTAGTTTCCTTGTATGTATATTCACGACTTTAAAATTTAAAAGCGATGATAGAAAATGATTCTTCGGTAGACATTGCCAGCCTTAATGAGAGAATTGAAAGAGAAAGTGCGTTTGTAGATGTGCTTACTTCAGAGATGAACAAAGTTATTGTGGGCCAGAAGCATATGGTGGAGCGCCTGCTTATTGGGCTTCTTGGCCAGGGGCATATTTTGCTCGAAGGGGTTCCGGGGCTTGCAAAAACCCTTGCCATTAACACGCTTTCCCAGGCAGTTCAGGGTAGCTTCAGCAGGGTGCAATTTACGCCAGATTTGTTGCCGGCAGATGTTGTGGGAACGCTTATTTATAATATGAAGCTGAATGACTTCAGCATTAAAAAAGGGCCGATATTTGCCAATTTTGTGCTTGCAGATGAGATTAACCGTGCCCCTGCCAAAGTACAATCTGCTTTGCTGGAAGCGATGCAGGAGAAGCAGGTAACCATTGGGGATGAAACTTTTATCCTGGATCGTCCTTTCCTGGTAATGGCAACGCAAAACCCGGTGGAGCAGGAAGGAACCTATCCTTTACCTGAAGCCCAGGTAGACCGTTTTATGCTGAAAACGGTGATCAAATATCCGCAGATGAACGAGGAGCAACTAATAGTTCGTGCAAACCTGAAGGGGGCTTTTGAAAAAGTGAATCCGGTGGTAAGCCTGGATCAGATTGCCCGTGCGCAACAGGCTGTTCGTGATGTTTATATGGATGAAAAGATAGAACAGTATATTCTGAATATAATTTTTGCCACACGAACTCCGGAAAAATATAAACTTGAAGAAATTAAACCGCTTATAAGCTTTGGGGCTTCTCCAAGGGGAAGTATTAACCTTGCCACTGCGGCAAAATGTTACGCTTTTATTAAACGCAGGGGTTATGTTATTCCCGAAGACGTAAGAGCGGTGGTCCACGATGTGTTAAGGCACAGGATTGGAATTACCTATGAAGCCGAAGCAGAAAATATTACTTCTGATGATCTTGTAAGCAAGATCGTAAACGAAATTGAAGTACCGTAGGGCCCCTAAATCCTCCCATGGGGGAACTTAATTATTAAGGTGAAATACAATATTTTCAGTTTCTATCAGGAAAAAAATTATTTTGAAATTAAATTTTGTCAGAATCTATCAACCAAATTTTTCAATTTTTGAGAAAAAGAATTAAAAAGTCCTTCCCTTTGGGGAGGATTTAGGTGGGGCTATGGATACGAAAGAGTTACTTAAGAAAGTCCGGAAAATCGAGATTAAGACCCGCCGCCTGAGCGATCACGTCTTTGGTGGTGAGTATCATTCAACCTTTAAGGGCCGTGGTATGACGTTTAGCGAAGTGCGGCAGTACCAGTTTGGGGATGATGTAAGGAATATAGACTGGAATGTGACCGCGCGCTACAGCGAACCTTTCGTAAAAGTTTTTGAAGAGGAGCGGGAACTTACCATGATGCTTATGGTAGACGTTTCAGGATCTGAAATGTTCGGGACAGAAAAGCAATTCAAAAAAGATATAATTACAGAAATTGCAGCAACCCTGGCTTTTTCCGCGACCAAAAACAATGATAAAATTGGTCTTATGCTGTTTACAGACAAGATCGAATTATATATACCGCCTAAAAAAGGAAGGTCTCACGTTTTAAGGATCATAAGGGAACTTCTGGAATTTAAGCCTGAAGGAAAAAAAACAGACATTGCCGGTGCGATAAAATATCTTTCCAATGTGATGAAGAAGAAAGCTATAGTTTTTATTCTTTCAGATTTTATTGGAGAAGATTATCAGCAAACCTTAAAAATTGCTGCGGGCAGGCACGATGTAACCGGAATAAGGATCTACGACAGGCACGAGGAGGGAATTCCTAATCTAGGTTTGGTACAAATGTTGGATGAGGAAACCGGAGAATCCATTACGGTGAATACCGGTTCAAAATCTGTACGTAACAGTTACGCAAAATACTACAGGGAGAAAGTGGATTATTTTCGGGAAAGTTTTACCCTTAGTGGTGCTGGCACTATAGAGAACAGGCTGGATGAGAGCTATGTGAAAAAATTACTTGGCTATTTTAAGAGAAGAGCATAATTAATATGAAAAAAGAAAGTTCATATTCTATTAATAGAACAACATTGCAACAAATAACAAATAAGAGGAGGTGTAGCGGCATTTTCTCTTTTTTCTTTTTTCTTTTTTCCTTTTTTGCTGTTGCCCAGCAGCCGCAGGTTTCAGCAGAAATTGATTCTGCCAGTATTAAAATTGGGGAACAGATTAGGTACAGTATTTCTGTAGAGACAGATTCAACTAACCTGGTAATTTTTCCTGAAGGGGAAACTTTTTCTCCGCTGGAAGTCGTGGAATCCATGACCGCCGATACTTCCCGAATCGAGGACAGGTTCCGTTTACTAAAAGAATATTCCCTTACGCAGTTCGATTCCGGTACTTACACAATTCCGCAGCAACGCGTCCTGATTAACGACAGGCAGTATCTCACAGATTCGATGTTGGTTGAGGTTTCCACTGTGGTGGTGGATACCACAAAACAAAAAATGTATCCCATAAAACCTTCGGTAGAAGTGCCTTCAGGATTTTCTGTTCCTTCCTGGATTTGGTGGGCATTGGCGATAATTGCCATTTTGGCGGTGCTGTTCTTTTTTCTTCGGAAGAAAAGAAGAGCTGAACGGGAAAAGGAATTGCCGCCTTATGAACAGGCAATGCTGGAGCTTAACAAACTTGACGAATCGAATTTGCTGGAGCAAAGGGAGGTAAAAGAATATTATTCGCAGCTTACATTCTCTGTAAGAAAATATTTAGACAGAAAAGTATATGACCGTGCGCTGGAAAGTACCACAAGCGAGCTAATAGCTTACCTGGAAATGCAACGCGACTCCGGAAATTTAAAATTGGACAAAAAAACCATCAATAACCTGCAGCTTATCCTACAGCGTGCAGATTTAGCGAAATTTGCCAATTCCAGGCCCGATGTTATTACGGCAAAGGCCGACAGGTCTAAAGTGAAACATATCGTAAATGATGTGAAAACCTCTATTCCGGCGCCAACCGAGCAGGAATTGATGCAGGACGAGGCATACCGCCAGCAGAAACTCAGGCAGCGCAGAAACAAACGGATCATTATTGGAGTGGTAGTTGGAGCTTTTGCTCTGGTTATAGCTGTTACCGCGCTTGTTGCCACTAAAGGTTTTACCTATGTTAAAGACACCTATTTAGGGCATCCTACCAAAGAGCTGCTGGAAGGAGAGTGGATAAGGAGCGAGTATGGTTATCCTCCCGTGTCAATTACCACACCCCAGGTTTTAAAACGCGGGGAAATAGAGATGCCAGAGGAGGCAAAGCAAATGCTGGTAGGCAATGAAACCTTTATGTATGGCAGCCTTATAAGTAATTTTTATACGGTAGTAAATACCATGCAATTTAATGAGCAGGTAGAATTTAACCTGGAAACTGCAGTAGACGGTATTTATGCATACCTGGAAAATCAGGGTGCTAAGAATATTATTATGAAGCGGGAGCAATTTACCACGATAAATGGAGCTGAAGGTATCCGTGCCTTTGGAACTTTGGAGATAGAAAATCCGGTTACCGGAGAATTGACTCAAAATGAATATGAAATTCTGAATTTTGCTGAAAACGGAGGCTATCAGCAAATCACCATCATTTACAATGAAGATGATATTTATGCCGAAGAAATCGCCCAGCGTATCACAGATTCGGTAGAATTAAAAAATTTGAATAACTGATGTTGACAAATTTTACTTTCGAAGATCCGCAGTTTTTCTGGCTTTTGCTGCTTTTGCCAATAGCCATAGCCTGGTATTTCTATAAACGCAATAAGCAAACTGCGGAGTTAAGGATCTCGACTATTAAAGGTTTTAAGGCAAAACACAGCCTCTTGGCTAAATTTAAGCCTTTGCTCTTTGTCCTAAGACTACTTATCCTTGCCTTGGTTGTAACAGCAATGGCAAGGCCAAGAACGGTAGATGTATCCACCAGGACCAACAGTACACAGGGTATAGATATTGTAATGGCAATAGATGTATCAGCAAGTATGCTGGCGCGGGATCTACAGCCAAACCGGCTGGATGCACTTAAAGAAGTTGCGAAAGAGTTTGTTAAGGACCGTCCGTCAGACAGGATTGGACTGGTGGTTTATGCCGGGGAAAGTTTTACCAAAACACCAATCACCAGTGATGAAGAAATTGTGCTGAGTGCACTGGAAGATATAGAATATAACAATGTGCTGCAAAACGGGACGGCAATAGGCTCTGGACTGGCAACAGCGGTAAACCGCATAAAAGACAGTGAAGCAGAAAGTAAGGTGATTATCCTGTTGACAGATGGTGTGAATAATTCCGGTTTTATAGATCCTAAAATAGCCAGTGAACTGGCGGTGGAATTCAATATTAAAGTTTACACCATTGGTGTTGGAAGTAATGGAATGGCTTTGTCCCCAATAGGGATATTGCCTAACGGGAGGTTTCAATATGGAAACAGCAAAGTGGAAATAGATGAAGTATTGCTGCAGGAAATTGCCGATGCAACCGGTGGGAGGTATTTTAGGGCGACAGATAATGAAAAGCTGGAGCAGATCTATGATGAAATCGACGAGTTGGAAAAAACAGATATTGAGGAGTTCCGGTATTATAATTATGATGAAAAATTTCGTTCTCTTGTATTACTGGCAGGCGGATTGCTGTTATTCGAAATAATGCTGAGGTACACATTATTCAGAAGTTTTGTATAGTACAAATTGAGGTTTAATAGCATTAATGGTATTTAAAAAATGGTTTTAGAAGAGAAAATATATTTCTGGCTTTTACTTGCTATACCGGTGGTTATACTGCTATTCCTGTTTCTGGTTTTCTGGCAAAGCCGTACTCAGAAAAAATTTGCAGACCCGGTCCTGCTTGGATATCTCACTCCGCACAGGTCACGGTTTAAAACAGTATTAAAATTAATTGTTATTTTACTTGCCATTGCCAGCCTGGTAGTAGCGCTGGTAAACCCAAAAATTGGTACAAAACTGGAAACAGTTAAACGTGAAGGTGTGGACATTGTCTTTGCCATAGATGTTTCCAAAAGTATGGAAGCAGAGGATATTGCACCCAACAGGCTGGAGAAATCCAAACAACTTGTAACGCAAATCCTGAATAACCTGGGTAGTGACAGGGTAGGGATTATTGCTTATGCAGGGAGCGCATTTCCGCAATTGCCAATCACGACAGATTATGCTGCTGCCAAAATGTTCCTTCAGGCGCTTAATACAGATATGATTTCCTCCCAGGGGACAGCGATTAGCGATGCCATAGACCTTGCAACTACTTTTTATGATGATGAGCAGCAAACCAACAGGGTGCTTTTTATAATAAGCGATGGGGAAGATCATGAAGGGAACGTGGAAAATATTGCTGAAGAAGCGGCGGAAGCTGGAATTAAAATAATAACAATTGGTGTTGGAACCGAAAAAGGCGGGCCTATACCTGTTAAGAGAAATGGGGTTGTACTTAATTTTAAAAAAGACAATGCGGGGGAAACAGTCATTACCAAACTTGTTCCCGGGACACTTCAGGAAATTGCTTCTGAAGCGAATGGAAGTTATATTGAAGGTAATGTGACAGCGCAGGTGACAGATGAGGTGCAGGAAATCCTTCAGAATATTGAGAAATCTGAATTTGAAGCAAAGCAATTTGCCGATTTTCAGTCTCATTTTCAGTGGTTTTTGGCATTAGGATTGTTATTATTGTTCCTGGATATATTTTTGCTGGAACGTAGTACAGCGTGGATCAGGAAATTAAATTTGTTTAATGAAAGAAAGCGGAAGGAGGATTAAGATGATGAATAGTTTAAAATTTAAAAATATAGCAGCCATGTTTTTTGTAGTGGCGATCTCGTGTTTTTCTATGCTTTCAGCTCAGGAAAACCCGGAAAAAACAGAGAGGGAAGTAAATCAATATCTCCGTGAGGCTGAAGATGCCATGGGAGAGAACGATTTTGCTTCGGCGGAAGCTTCCTATAGAAAAGCTATTGCCAAAGATCCTTCAAACACTGCGGCAAAATATAATTTAGGCAATCTCTATTATAATAAAGAAAAAACACCTGAGGCTGCAAATAGGTTAAGTCAGGCACATGAAATTTCCGGAAGTAAGGAAGAGAAACACCGGATTAATCACAACCTGGGAAATTCCTTTATGAAGCAGAAAAAATATCAGGAAGCTGTAGAAGCCTATAAAAATGCTTTGCGTAACAATCCTTCAGATGAAGAAACCCGTTATAATTTAGCCCTGGCGAAGAAAATGCTGGAAGAAGAGCAGCAAAATCAGGATCAGGACCAGGATCAAAACCAGGATCAGGATCAGGAAGAAAACCAGGATCAACAGGAAAGCCAGGATCAACAAAATCAGGATGGAGATGGCGGTGAGAATGAAAACCAGGACAGCCAGCCAAAAGACGAAGGAGAAAACGAGGATAAGGAAAACCAGGATAAAGGCGATCAGGAAGATCAGGATCAAAAAGAGCAGCAGGATGAAGGTGGTGAAAATGGAGAGGAGCAAGAGGAGCAGCCCCAGCAGCAGCAACCTGCGCAGGGACAATTATCACCCCAACAGATACAAAGTTTACTGGATGCCATGGACAATGAAGAAAAGAAGGTCCAGGATAAGATAAATGCTGAAAAGGCCAAAGGAGTGAAAGTGAAATCTGAGAAGGACTGGTAAGGTCTGTTTAGAGTTTGTTCAACTTCCTAAATAAGAGGATAGAAGATGAAATTGAGAATATTGTTCATAAGCTTATTTATGATAACCGCTAATCTGGTGCAGGCACAGGTGCGGTTTGAGGCTAATGTTAGTAAAGAAAAACTGGGAATAAACGAACGCTTACGTGTAGATTTTGAAATGAATCAGGATGGTGACAATTTTCGTCCGCCTTCTTTTGACGGTTTCAGAATTATTGGCGGCCCTAATCAGGCAGTGAGCCGAAGTATCCTGAACGGAAAAAGTTCTTATTCCAAAACCTATACCTATTTTCTACAGCCAGAATCCAGGGGGAACCTTACTTTAGGCCAGGCAGAAATTGAGATTGATGACAAGATTTATAAAACCTCCCCTATAGATATTGAAGTCACGGCAGCGGTAGACGAGTCTGAAGCGGGTTCTGATACAGACATAGTCGCTTCAGAAAACCTACATCTTGTGGCTGAGGTTTCCAACGCTAATCCTTACCTAAATGAGGCGATAACTGTAGTTTACAAACTTTACGTAAGCCCCAGCATTAGTGTGAGTAACTGGCGCGAAATAGATAACCCAAAATTCAGTGACTTCTGGAGCCAGAATATAGACATCCGGCAACTGCGGGCAGAGAATGGGGAATATAAAGGTCAGCCATACCGGTTTGTAGTATTACGGAAAACCGTTCTTTATCCGCAAAAAACAGGAGAATTGGATAT
The DNA here is from genome assembly GCF_031846505.1 of Autumnicola edwardsiae. Taxonomy (NCBI): domain Bacteria; kingdom Pseudomonadati; phylum Bacteroidota; class Flavobacteriia; order Flavobacteriales; family Flavobacteriaceae; genus Autumnicola; species Autumnicola edwardsiae. The sequence continues at coordinate 13,843 of NZ_JAVRHP010000015.1, read as the reverse complement.
AGAACCTTTGGCACTTTCAGTATCTGTGGATGTGCCCAGTGAAAGAAGGGATATTTTTGGAAGCAGAATTTACCGGACGGTGCAAAAAACAGTTGCAGCGGGAAGCAGGACCATTAATGTAAAACCGCTGCCGCAGGAAGGGAAACCTGCAGATTTCACCGGTGCGGTTGGTAATTTCGATTTTACTGTGTCTACCACAAAGGAGACCCTCGATGCCTCGGAGTCTTTAAGAGCTACGGTAGAAATAGAAGGTAGCGGAAACCTGAAATTATTTGATCTGCCCGACTTATCTGTTCCGGCTTCTCTGGAAATTTATGAGCCCGAACGTTCAGAAAATGTGAATACTAACCTGAATGGTATGCAGGGGAGCATTTCAGAAAACTACACTATCGTTCCAACCCGAAAGGGAAAATATCCCATCCCTGCTTTAAGTTTCTCTTATTTTGATCTGGACAGCGAAACTTACAGAACATTAACTTCAGAAGAAATACTGCTAAATGTAGACGAAGGACCGGTTGCGGCAACGGGTTCTCCGGGAGCTGTTGCCAACAGACAGGCGGTAACCACAAGCGGAGATCAGTTTAGATATATAAAGTTGAATGCTGATTTAAGGCCGCTTCAGCAACAGGAATTCTTTAAGTCCTTACCTTTTTGGGGAATGGTCTTGCTGCCGGCGGTTATGATCCCATTATTTATTCTCTTCGGGAAAAAACGTGAAGCAATTGCAAATGATGAAACGGGAAACAGAAGAAAACGGGCAGACAAACTTGCCAGAAAATACCTCTCTGAAGCAAAAAAGAATCTTGGGGATCAGGTTACCTTCTATGTAGCCCTGGAGAAGGCAATGCACAATTATTTAAAAGCAAAACTCCACATCCAAACCAGCGAAATGAGTAAGGATAAAATACGGGAGGTTCTCGCTGAAAAAGGGGTGGATCCAGCTACGATCAATGAATTTTTAAGCCTGCTGGAGAGTTGCGAATTTGCACGATATACACCGGCGTCCTCTGTGACCATGAAGCAGGATTACGAAAAGGCGGCAGGGGTAATTTCAACCTTAGACAAACAAATTTAGAAATGAAGAATTTATTTTATATCCTTTTCTTTTTTTCAGCTCCGCTGTTTGCTCAAAATGAGGAATTATTTGAAGCAGCGAATAATGCCTATGCCGAAGGGAACTATGAGCAGGCAATTGAGAGATATGAAGAGATTCTCGAATCTGGAGAAGCATCTGCGGCATTATACTATAACCTTGGGAATGCCCATTATAAGCTCAACAATATTGCCCCTAGTATATATAATTATGAAAAGGCTTTATTATTAGATCCCGGTGATGCTGATATAAATAATAATATTGAATTTGCCAGGAATATGGCCATAGATGCTATTGAAGAAGTAGAACAAACTGGTTTTCAACAATCCTTTAAAAGTTTTATCTCTGGGTTTAGTGCAGATTCCTGGGCGAAAATTGCCATTTTCTTTTCATTGCTCTTTGCGGCATGTTTCCTTGCTTATTATTTTATGAGCAGGCCTTTGGTAAAGAGGCTGCTTTTTGGAGCTTCTGTGGCAATTTTGTTATGCTGTTTTGCCAGCGTTTACTTTGCATATGCGAAAGAAGACATTCAGGAAAATAATCAGTTTGCCATTGTTTTTGGTCAGGAGGCCCAGGTTAGAAGTGAGCCATCGGTAAGGGGTGAGGAAGCTTTTATACTTCATGAGGGTACTAAAGCAAGAGTGCTGGAAACTTACCAGGAATGGATGAAGATCGAACTTGCCAATGGCGATCAGGGTTGGATGGTTAAAGATGATCTAAAGACTATATAATTAAGGGTGATGTTTTATTAACGATAAAGTATAGATCATACACTTGATCGTTAGTAAAAATATGTTATTTTTGCTTTTCGTGAAAAAAGTTGCTTACATACTATCATTCATCTTCCTGGTGTTTATTGCAACGCCAACTATTGTGGTGTGCATAGACAAATCGGTCGATGTTTCTGCGGCTTTTCTGGTCAATGAAGAAGAAACTCCTTCAGGATATAATTTCTTCGAATTTAATTTTGAAGAAAACCATCACTCCAACTACGAGAGTATCCACTTTTTACAGGAGCGAAAGGTTGTTGATCATTATTATCACTTAAATTACCACAATGTATTTCTGGAAGTGGTCTCCCCGCCTCCAAAAAGAGCATAGTATTCTACCCTTTAGAGGATTCCTACAATTGGTTTAAAGACCAGACGGGATATTGATGCTGTAAATTTATAGCACATCAATTTTCATATTCCTCATTTTCAATTTTTGTTATTCACTTAAAGCAGAGAAAAAACTGCTTATAATTTGTAGATATTATGTTTAAAAATCTTAATAAAGATTTACCCGCAAGTATTGTTGTATTTTTTGTTGCCATCCCTCTTTGTTTGGGAATAGCACTTGCCAGCGGGGCACCTCTTTTTTCCGGACTTATTGCCGGGATTATTGGAGGTATTGTAGTTGGTGCCATTAGTGGCTCCAGCCTTGGAGTTAGTGGACCTGCGGCGGGACTGGCAGCAATAGTTCTGGCCGCTATTACCGATATAGGCTATGAGAATTTATTACTTGCCGTGGTTATTGGAGGTATCATCCAGGTAGGTTTTGGTGCTTTAAAAGCCGGAATAATAGGATATTACTTTCCTTCATCGGTGATTAAGGGAATGCTTACTGGTATAGGTATTATCATTATCCTTAAGCAGATCCCTCATTTTTTTGGATACGACGATGATCCCCAGGGCGACTGGGCGTTTTTCCAGGTTGACGGGGAAAATACATTTTCTGAAATTTTTAATGCTGTGAATAACATTAGTCCCGGGGCGACTTTAATTGCACTAATTAGTATTTCAATTCTAATTCTTTGGGATGTTGTATTAACCAAAAAAGCAAAAATTTTCCGATTGGTACAAGGGCCTCTGGTAGCCGTGGTATTAGGAATTCTGTATTATTTGTTTACTGCAGATTCTTCTTCAGTATGGTCTATTTCTCCTGAACATCTTGTAAATGTGCCAGTTCCCGACAGTTTTGATTCATTTATAGGACAATTTACAACTCCTTCTCTTGAAATGATTGGCACGGTACAGATATGGGTTACAGGATTTACCATTGCATTGGTAGCAAGTCTTGAAACTCTCTTGTGTGTGGAAGCAACAGATAAGCTGGATCCTCATAGAAGGACCACCCCTACCAACAGGGAGCTTTTTGCACAGGGAGGCGGTAATATCCTTTCAGGTCTCATTGGTGGGCTTCCTATTACGCAGGTGATAGTTAGAAGTTCGGCAAATATTCAATCTGGGGGACAAACTAAAATGTCTGCAATTCTTCATGGTTTTCTGTTGTTAATCTCAGTAATTATTATTCCGAATATTTTAAATTATATTCCACTTTCAGTACTTGCTGCAATACTATTTATTGTGGGTTATAAGCTTGCTAAGCCAGCTTTATTCAAGCAAATGTTCCAGGCAGGATGGAAGCAGTTTGTTCCATTTATAGTCACTATTGTGGGAATTGTGTTTGGAGACCTGCTTATTGGTATTAGCTTAGGATTGATTGTCGGGATTGTGGTGATATTAATTAAATCCTATCAGAACTCTTATTTCCTGCATATGGAAAATCAGCAGAACGGAAATAAAACAGTTAAAATGACTTTAGCTGAAGAGGTTACCTTTATAAATAAGGGTGCAATTATAAAAGAACTTAATAATCTTGAAAAAGATTCCATTCTTATCTTAGATGTTACAAAGTCCACCTACCTGGACAGTGACATTATTGAAATCCTTGACGATTTTAAAATCAAGGCAGCTGAAAAGAACATTTCCATCAAAATCATTTCAGAACGGGGAGTAATTGAAAACCCTGATAGTTATCAGGAGTTTTTTAAAAGAGCAAAGAAACCGGCATAAATTAAAAGTAAAAAAGAAGTCTTGATATTCTAATTAAGGACAACAGTAGTGGATCAAGTATTTTTGTTGTTGGAAAAAATCAGATACTATCAGGAGCGAGAATTAAAAATCAAAAGAAATTATGACAAAAGACGAAATATTAGACAGGCTAAAAGAAGGTAACGAACGTTTTACCGCCGATAAAAAAGAAAGTAAATTACAGGATAAATCCCGAAGGGAAGAATTGACCCAGGGGCAATCACCATACGCAATTGTTTTAAGCTGTGCAGATAGCCGCGTAGTGCCGGAACTTGCTTTTGATAGCGGCCTGGGAGAGTTATTTACTGTGCGTGTAGCCGGAAATGTTGCAAATAGTTCTTCTATTGCAAGTATGGAATATGCGGTAGCACATTTGGGCACCGAAATTATTATAGTAATGGGCCACGAGAGCTGTGGTGCTGTTACTGCTGCTATGAGCGGGGGAGATAACGGTTATAATTTAAACCATCTTCTTTCTCATATTGCTCCGGCAATTTCGGCGTCTGGTACGGATGCTGAGGTAAATGATGTGGTGAAGAAAAACGCGCAGTTAACTGCCGAAGAGCTTAAAACCCGTTCTACAATTATAAAGGAAGCTGCGGAAAGCGGAAAAGTAAAAATTGTACCTGCCTATTATAACCTGGATTCAGGTAAAGTAGATTTCTTGTAAAAGAAAGTTTTTTATATGAAGAAAGGTTGCCTGCAAAGGCAGCCTTTTTTTGATGAATTAATTCAGGTGATTAAGCTGTTTAGGTCCCTTTTGAGTGCAAGTTGCAAGTTATACGGTGCACATTCCGTAAATTCTGCCAAAAATCACCTTTGTAGTAGTTACATTTTTTTGAATTGGAGGGGCATCATTTGTAGAACATGTTATGAATGATAAACCCAGAATTATAAGTAATTGACAATTTCTTATAATGGCTGTTTATATATAGAGATGCTCATTGTTTCAAATGGTTGCGTGGCGCAGGATGATAATTGGAGGGTTTGGTTTGAGTATGGCAAAATTTATCTAATGCCTATTTATACCGCCAAGTAATTGTTTCAGTCAGCACTGCGTTAATGAGTCTGTACCGGCCACAGTAACACTTAATTGTTAGCTATAGTACTTTATAAAGATTAGCGAATTTAATCAAGAGTCTTTTTGTCCCACCATTTTCAAAATCAAATTCACCTTTAAATGAATTTAAATCATCAGGTGTACCTTCAATTTTCACGACAGTTCCTGCTCCAAACCTTTGGTGAACAACTTTGTCCCCTTCTTTTAATTTTGCTATTTCCGAAATAGTAAATTTTTCATCACTAAAGCTATTTTCATCAATGTCATCAAATAAAGTCTCTTCTTTTAAGGGTTTCTGATAGTAATATTTTTGATGATGCTTATTCTTATTTTCAATAAAATCTAATCGTCTGTCAATTGAACCTAATTGATTTAAAATTAATTCCGTTTCAACCGAAATATTCGTTGAATCTGAAAGTTCTGCTGGATTAATACCAAGCAATTTAACCAAGGAATTAACTTGATTATTTCTTTCGGTATATGTGATTTTCATAATTTCGGCAAGGTTTTCGACGATTTCTTTGACGTTATCGATTCTTAAATTTTCATCATATTCCAAATCTCTAAAACCTTGAATATCAAATACTCGATTAGTTTTTGAATCTTTAATTAACGCTACTGGTTTATTAAATGCTTGTCTAATGCCTAGTTCATACAATACATTAGGATTTTGGTTACTTAAATCGCAAAGTGCCATATCTGAGCTAATAATCATTTTTAAAATGTCTAATGCAATATGATTAGTATTTAAAACATCATCTGCTCTTAAAGGTTTAAACCCAGCTGAAATACAAGCGGGTTTAATAATATAGTCGTATACTCTCTTAAAATGGCCTTTTGCATAACTAGAGTTATCGCTAATTGGCATTATGATGAAACAAGTCAATTCCATGTTTTTTTAATTAAAGCCATTAATCTAAAAATGTAAGTTAGGAAAAATAAAACCCTTCGTAGTGTCTATCCATTTTCAAATCCTCTATAAAAGAAAACAGCAACGTTGTTAAAGATCACTCGGTAAGTTCATCAAGGTCATTCAGGATATTACGCTCTCTTGCTTCCCGTAGAATAGATGGTAGTAGTAAAGGCGCAATACGTTCTACAGGTTCATATAGTTTTGATTCTTCCAGTGCTTCCTCCTGGATTAAGTCGATTTCTTCATTGGTGGATTTAAAGAACATGATAATTACACTGGTTAAAAACGCCACCTTTAAAAGCCCAAATCCCGCTCCAAGTATTTTATTCACAATGCCAAGAGCAGCAAAAGCAGCGATGTTGGTGAGAATTTTTCCTGCCAGTGCCACCAGGAACAGGATAATAAAAAATGTGATGGCAAAGGAGAGCAGGTTTACATACTGCATGTCCCAATCTACATAATTTTCCAGGAGGTCGCTTAGAATATGCGAGAATCGAATAGCACCGTAAATCCCGAGTACAATTCCCACCAGGGAAGCTATTTCGGCTAAAATTCCTCTAAAAAAACCTCTTACTGCACCATAGAGTAAGATTAAGGCTAAAACGATATCGACTATATTCATATTCCAAATATAGCAATTTCATGAAGTAAGAATATTATCTTTGCAAAATGGCAAGAGATGAACAATTAAAGGAGCGTTGGGAAGTACTTCAGAAAAAGCTTTCCAACCAGTTTGCAGATGGAGAATTAATGGATCTGGATGCGATAATTTACATCATTGGGGTTCAGGAACTGGGGCAGCCTCACCGTAAGTTTAAAAAAGATCATAAGTTGGATCTAATGCATATTGCCATTTGCCGCCTGCTCGAGCCTTACGGTTACTACGAATTCGATTTTTTTGATGATGATGGCTGGCCGCACTACAAAACCCTTGAACAGTTGCCGGTTTTAAAGGCGGGGGAACAAACAGTGTTAATGAAAGAAGCAATAGTTCAATACTTTATGGAGAAGGAGTATATTCTATAAATGGAAGTTTTGGCAGCATTGCTGCCTTTCCCAAACGACAGCTGGCCTGTTTACCAGGACTATGGCAAAGGCTTTGGCAATTATCGGCCTACGGAGGAGAAAAAGAGTTAAAGAGTGAAGGAGGAAAATAAGTGAGAAGTGAAGATTCGCTTTCCACTTTCCTCTCTCCACTATAAGAGAGCTTAAAAATGGCAATTATCGACCTGAAGAGCAGAAAAAGAGTTAAAAAGTGAAGGAGTAAAAGTTTGTTCCCCTCCGAACTACGAACAAAAAACTACGAACTACTAATTCAAGCCGCAATTTTTTTTAAATTTGCTTTTCTGAAAAAGATGAAACCCTAATGATTGATAAGATAAAGGAATATATTGCTGAAGTTGAAGCTTTTCAGGCGCAAACGGCAGAAGAAATTGAAGCTTTCAGGATTAAATTCCTGGGTAAAAAAGGAATTTTAAATCAGTTTTTTGCTGAATTTAAAAATGTTCCGAATGAGCAAAAAAAGGATTTTGGCCAGGCTATAAATGAACTGAAGACCGGTGCGCAGCAAAAAGTTTCAACTTTAAAAGATGACCTTGAAAGCAAAGAAGAGGAAAAAGGGGTTTATGGGGATTTGTCCCGGCCCGCAGAGCCCGTACAGATAGGTTCGCGGCATCCTATTTCAGTCGTAAAAAATCAGATCATCGAGATTTTCTCCAATATCGGATTTAATGTTTCCGAAGGACCTGAGATTGAGGACGACTGGCATAATTTTACCGCTTTAAACCTTCCGGAATATCATCCTGCAAGGGATATGCAGGATACTTTCTTTATACAGACAGATCCCGATATATTACTGCGTACCCACACGTCTTCGGTACAGGTGCGTTATATGGAAAATAACAAGCCGCCAATACGTACTATTTCCCCGGGAAGGGTTTTTAGAAATGAAGCGATTTCTGCACGTTCCCATTGTATTTTTCACCAGGTGGAAGGCCTTTATATAGATAAGGATGTTTCTTTTGCAGATTTAAAGCAGACGTTGCTTTACTTTACAAAACAACTCTTCGGAAAATCTAAAATACGCCTGCGCCCTTCTTATTTTCCATTTACAGAGCCAAGTGCCGAAGTGGATATTTACTGGGGGTTGGAAACGGAAACTGATTACAGGATTACTAAAGGTACCGGCTGGCTGGAAATTATGGGCTGCGGAATGGTAGATCCTAATGTGCTTAAAAACTGCGGAATTGATCCTACAGAATATTCCGGGTTTGCCTTTGGAATGGGGATAGAACGTATTGCAATGTTACTGTATCAAATTGGGGATATCAGGATGTTTTATGAAAATGATGTTCGTTTTCTGGAACAATTCCGATCTTCTTTGTAAATTCAAGGCATAATCCATAGTCATCAAAGCCGCAGAAAAGCTGAAAATGACTTGTAATTTTTTTAGTATGAAAAAAACAGGTTTTATTATTCTGGCGGTAATTATTCTTGCAATTATCCTTTATGTGACGATTGTTATAAAGGTGATAGAATTTCTTTTTGGAGCAATATTGTTTATTGTTGCAGCAGTGATACTCTGGATTATCTGGAATAAAGTAAAAAGTAAAGTCGAAGAGGAGTTTTGAGAAAAGATATCGATATCCCTGAGGTGAAAGATGTTCATGTGGCCGTGGTAAGGGAGTTTAATAAAGAATTCCGAAGCGACGAATGGAATGCCTACATCATCAATAACCGCGGAATTTCTATAGAAATGGTTCTTATTGTTGCCCGAGGATTTGAAGGCAAAAAGGAAACTTCTACCATGCGGCACAAGCTGGAGAAATTACCTCCACATTCGTTTGCCAAAATTGAATACATGCAGGATGAGGTAACTGCTTTAAATAACGAATTTCTGGTAACTTTTTTTGCAGAAAACAAGATGTTTGAAAAGAAATTCTTCTTTCCCAAAAACAGTATTTCTGAAGATGTTGTCGCAACTATTCCTGTAATCCCGAAGAAGGGGATTTTAGCAGAATAAGCAGAGCAGGAGGAAACAGCAATAAATAAAAAAGCCCCTCTGAAATTAATCAGGTGGGGCTTTTATCAACCTAGCCTTCGATTGATTATTATAGTTTATCTGAAGTATCTGTATAGTTCCCTGTGATAGTCACGTTTTCTCCTCTTCTTACCTGCCCGTAAATATGAATTGAGGAGTTAGCTCCAACAAATTCCAGTGTAGCTCCACTGTTAAGGTTTAGGTTTCCATATACGGTAATACTACCCTGGATTCTAAGTACAGAATTGTCGTTTATATTTAGATCCAGATCTTTTCCTACAGCACCTACAGCTAAAGCTCCGCTCATATTAAACTCTCCGTTGCTGTTAATATTGACAGTATTTTGAACGTTTAGACTTCCACAATAAGTTAATTTATCGTTTACATTTAGATATAAAACAGTCGCTGATCCAGAGTATGCTTTTTCTTCATTGGAATTCACATTAAAGTAAAGACCTTCATTGTAAGTGTCGAAAGACGAACATTCTGCAAATTCTGGTGCAACTTCACTGTCTCCACCGTTGTCTGCTTCTGGTCTGCTCATTTTTAAAATTCGAAGCCCACCTGTTCCGGAAGCAACAAAGATATAATCTCCTTTTGCTTTTACGTAATTCGCAGAACCATCTATACCAATAATTCCTTCTTCTTCTAAAGTTTGCGTATCATCAAGTTTAGCAATTCCAAATCCTGCGCCACCGTTGGCCATAAGAATAAAGTCATCTAAGCTGGAAACTGCGTTGGTTACCTTTTCACCTTCGGCAATTTCTGCGTCAGGAATAGTGTTTATAGCTAACCTTGTTACTAAATCCCCTGTTTCAGTATTGTAGATACCAATACCTTCAGCACCTTCAGAAACCATTAGAAGATTTCCAAGAAATTCCATAGTTCTTTTAGATTCGGCTACAAGACCAGATAGAGCGATTTCTTTTTTGATTGTCAGGTTTTGATCGTCCAAAACCAATAAACCGTTATCTCCGCTTAAAGCGACAAGATTGCCGTTGGCATATGCAGCAGACCTAAGGTCGCTATAAGATGCTTCAGCTTTCAGGTTAGAATCTGGAGAGTCGTAAGAGGCTATCACACCATCGCTACCGCTAACTGCAATAAAGCTGTTATCGAAAGGAAGGATATCCACCCCGGACTGTCCCAGACTGAATTTTTGTGCAGTAAAGTCAGAAGTAAATTCTCCACCTGCGGTTTCTACAGTCCCATAAAAAGCACGAACAGGATCTGCTGTTTGATCGTTATATGCTCCGGTAAAGTAAATTTTGTTCTCTTTGTAGAACAAGGCATTTACATCTGCAGAGTTTGAAGTAACCCTGCTTATCACCTTTGGTTCCAATTTATTACTGATGTCGATAATGTCGATTCCACCAAGATAGGTAGCACCCTCTTTAGTATAGGCAACATAAGCATAGTCCCCATCTATATCAACGTGGTTGGCCCGCATTGCCTGTCCGTCAAGCACAGGAGGAGCTACAGTTGCGATTTGTTCCAGTGCAATATGTCCTATTTCTGAAACGTCCTGGTTTTTAGAATTTCTGGCACCGGAAAATGTGGTGATGCCAATCACACCCACACCTTCTGTAGTTATTGCACTTCTTAAAACTTCAGAATTATTTTCCTTTTTGAAAATATTTGATGGTTCTTGTGTTGAAGGATTCTGTACGTCATCTGAGTCACAGGAAATAAAAAGTACAGAAAGAATGAAACTGAGACCAAGTAATTTTTTAGTCATTTTAAATTTAGGTTAAGTTAGTATCTATGTAAAAAATTTAGGGCTTGTAAATCTTTTACGGCACAATGATAAAACAAATAATTTAAAGTTTTAAGATTTTAACTACTTGCAAATGAAACTTGTGCGTTAATCGGCAATATGATGCTTTTCATCGATAATGGTGATTCAAAATAGCTTCTTCATTTAAGGATTCAATGATTGCTTTTCTGGTTTTTACTCGATAATTGAGATTTAATGCTCGAGGCTTGCTTCGAAAGCAGAAATTATTTTTTCTTAATGCTTCGTGGGCTTGGACCGAAGCAGTTGACTAAAAAAATTAAAATGTCATAAAAGAGAAAACCTTTAATTTATGCTCTAATCCAGTTTTTCTGCAAGTTTTTTAAAAACCTTTTTGGGATTCTTTCCTTCATAAAGAATAGAGTAAACTGCATTAATAATAGGAGTTTTAGCACGTTTGTCTTTATTGATTTTGTAAGCACTTTCTGTAGCATAATAGCCCTCTGCGATCATGCTCATTTCCATCTGTGCGCTTTTTACAGTATAACCTTTCCCAATCATATTTCCGAACATGCGGTTGCGGCTAAAAACCGAATATCCTGTTACCAACAGGTCGCCAAGGTAGGCAGAATCATTAATGTTTCTTTTCATTTTATGCACCTTCTTAATGAACTTTTTCATCTCCCTTATGGCATTGCTCATAAGCACACTTTGGAAGTTATCACCATAGCCTAAGCCATGGGCAATACCCGCAGCAATAGCATAAATATTTTTTAGAACGGAAGCATATTCTGTTCCTGTAACATCATCGGTAATTTTACAGGTAATATAATCACTGCCCAGGCAGTCTGCCATGAGCTGCGCCTTTTTCTCATCGGCACAGGCAATGGTTAAATAGGAAAGCCTTTCCAAAGCAACTTCCTCGGCATGGCAGGGGCCAGTGATCACGCCAATGTTCTCGTACGGGATGTTATAATATTCTTCAAAATGTTCTCCCACTATAAGGCTGGTTTCGGGAACAATACCTTTAATTGCTGAAAAAATAATTTTATCGTCCAGCGGTACCTGGAGGTTGTCCAATTCTCTTTTCAGAAAGGCAGAGGGGATAGCGAAGATGATGTAATCTGCATTTTGAATAGTTACATTAATATCATTACTGAGCTTTAATTGATCAGTATTAAATTCTACAGAACTCAGATAATTTGGATTATGCTCCTGTTTCTTAATATGCTCCACTGCATAAATACTTCGCATGTACCAGTTTACCTGCTCTACATTTTCGCATAGCATTTTTACAATTGCAGTAGCCCAACTTCCGCCGCCAATAACGGCAAACCTCGGATGTGTATCCATAGAATTAGTTTAAGTCCTTCAAAAATAAGCAAATTTTTAAGTATACTCATTTCTTTCCTCTTTTAAGCTCTCCGGCTGAGAATTATTCAATATTTTTTAAAAAAGTCACGCATCTGTACACAATTTACTGTAGTTAACTCCGTTATCCTTTTGTTCCTCTTAATTAAGAAGAATATTTTTTCTGTTTTTGGTTATTATTTAACCACCTCTGGCGAGGTGGTTTTTTCTTTTTGAAAATCTAACAAAATTTTAATAATGAACATCTTGAGATGTTGTTACACTTTTGTAACTTCCTCTTAAATAACAGATAGGATTCAAATATGAGTATATTTTCTTTTATTAAGGAAGCCGGGGCAAAAATTATGGGGATCGGTAAGTCCAAACCCGAAAATAACCCTGAGGTCTCTGAGCGTAAGGCTAAAGAAGATCAACAGGAAAACGCTAAAGCTGCCGCCAGGCTGGAAGAAAATATCCGAAATCTTAATTTAAATATTGAAAATCTGGATATCACCATAGAAGGCGACATGGCAACAGTTTCAGGCGAGGCAGAAGATCAGGCCACGCGTGAAAAGATAATACTGGTTGTGGGAAATACCGCTGGAATTGGCCAGGTAGATGATAGGATGGATGTGGAAGATGAGGAGCCCGAAGCTATCTTTCATACGGTGGAAAGAGGGGATACGCTAGGCAAAATAGCGAAAGATCATTATGGTGATGCCAACAAGTACAAAATAATTTTTGAAGCAAATACCCCGATGCTAAAAGATCCCGATAAAATTTATCCGGGCCAGGTATTGCGAATACCACAACCCGAAGAAAAGAATAATAAAGAGACTGTTTAGAAATTTTGAGGGTGCTACATTGAGAGCAGTCGACGTTCTAAGCTTGTAGTTCCACAATGAAAAAAGTAGGTTCAATCAGCTAAATAGAGCACTCAGGAATTTTTTTAAACAGTCTTTCTATTTATAAAAATTCATGTGTTTAATATATTCCCACACTGGGTTGCTGAGCAGGGGTTCAATGTTTTTACCTTCAGAAATAGCCTGTCTTATAAAAGTTGCCGAAATCTCCATTCTTGGAGCAGCCACTCTGGTAATCTTTGGATGATCTTTAAATTGATTCTGAACTTTTTCTCCCGATATTCTTGGATACACATAAATATTATGATTCTGCAGGATCACTTCATAATTTTTCCACTTGTGAAAACTTTTCAGGTTGTCTTCGCCCATAATGAGGCAAAAGTTGTTCGTGGGAAATTTTTCCTGTAAATGTAGCAGGGTTTTAACCGTATAGTTTGGTTGCTCCAGCCCAAATTCGATATTACTTGGTTTCAGTTTTTCAAAAGGTTCACAGGCGCGATAAACCATCTCCAGACGGTGGTGATTGTCCAGAAGGGTACTTTTTATCTTTAATGGATTGTGAGGTGTTACCACCAGCCAGATCTCTTCAAGATCTGAGAATTCTACCATGTGGTTGGCAATAATAAGGTGGCCAATGTGGATTGGGTTAAAGGTGCCAAAAAACAACCCTACTTTTCTATTCATTTTTCAACATTTACACCAATGTAGTTCGAAACCAGGTGATAGGCTTCTTCAAGGGCAACCTCCAGATTGTTATTTTCTATAATAAAATCGAATTGCGGGGCAGTGGCAAGCTCGATAGAAGCTTTGGCAACACGCATGTTAATTTTATCGGGGGTTTCAGTTTTTCTCTTTTTAAGCCTTATTTTCAGTTCTTCTATACTTGGAGGCTTTACAAAAACAGCAAGGGTTTTTTCAGGATAAATATTCTTGA
>NZ_JAVRHP010000149.1:0-4402 GCF_031846505.1 Autumnicola edwardsiae | reverse complement strand
TGAAAAGAACTTTAACAATGTTAAAAAACCAAAATTTCCACGAAGACAACTGTTTTCTCATGTTAATGTTATATCAAAAAATAAAAATGATCGACTATCGTTTGCAGAAATCTTATATTTGCAGCGCATAACAGCAATATTTTTTAATAATCCTCATTAGTAGAACTCTATTATGGAACAAAATGTAAAAGATTTCCTTGATAAAATATCAGTAAGAAATCAAAATGAACCTGAATTCATGCAGGCGGTTCATGAAGTTGCAGAAACAATAATCCCTTTTATAGAAAAAAATAAAAAGTATCAGAACGCCAAGCTCTTAGAGCGCATGGTAGAGCCGGAAAGAGTAATCATGTTTAGAGTGCCGTGGTTGGACGACCAAGGTGAAATCCAGGTGAACAGGGGTTTCAGGATTCAGATGAACTCTGCCATTGGGCCTTACAAAGGAGGTTTAAGGTTTCACCCATCAGTTAATTTGAGTATTTTGAAATTCCTCGCTTTTGAGCAGGTTTTCAAGAACAGCTTAACGACATTGCCTATGGGTGGCGGTAAAGGAGGTTCAGATTTTGAACCAAAAGGAAAGTCTGATAATGAAGTGATGCGATTTTGCCAGAGCTTTATGACCGAGCTTTCTAAACATATTGGAGCAAATACAGATGTGCCGGCAGGTGATATTGGAGTTGGCGGCCGTGAAATAGGGTATCTTTTTGGACAATATAAAAGATTACAAAATGAATTTACAGGAATCTTAACCGGGAAGGCTATTTCTTACGGCGGTTCGTTAATACGTCCCGAAGCTACAGGTTACGGTAATGTTTACTTTACAGCAAATATGCTCTCCAGAAAAGGAGATAAAATTGAGGGCAAAACCTTAATTATTTCCGGGTCTGGAAATGTCGCGCAATTCGCTGCAGAAAAAGCCCTGCAATTAGGAGGTAAAGTGGTTACCATGTCAGATTCCGGAGGATACATTTACGATGAAGAAGGAATAGACCAGGACAAGCTTCAGTATATAATGAACCTCAAAAATGTGGAGCGTGGCAGGATAAGTGAATATGTCGAGGAATATCCAAATGCCAAATATTACGAAGGAGAAACTCCATGGAATGTTAAATGTGATATCGCCATGCCTTGTGCCACTCAAAATGAATTGCAGGAAGAAGATGCTAAAGCTTTGGTGGCCAACGGGTGTATGTGCGTGGGAGAAGGTGCCAACATGCCTTGTACTCCAGAAGCTGTTGCGGTTTTCCAGGATGCAAAAATCCTCTTCTCTCCCGGGAAGGCATCAAATGCAGGGGGAGTGGCCACTTCAGGATTGGAAATGTCCCAGAATTCTTTGCGTTACTCCTGGACTTCAGAAGAAGTAGACAAAAAACTTCACGAAATAATGAACGATATACATGCAAAATGTGTTGAATTTGGAACAGATGAAGATGGATACGTAGATTACGTGAAAGGAGCCAATATTGCCGGTTTCGTAAAAGTAGCCGATGCTATGCTCGCCCAGGGAGCAGTTTAAAATTATAGTACCACACGATTTTTAAAGAGGTCGTCTTAAAATGCCAATTATCGTCATCCTGAATTTATTCAGTTGAAGAAAAAGGCTTTTTGGACGACCTCTTTTTATACCTTTGGCTTCAAATTTACCCAATGCACGTAAACACCGAAGCAATAGTTATTAGTGCGCTAAAATACGGAGAGGCAGATCTTATTGTAAAGGCCTATACCCTGGAAAGCGGACTCAAAACATACATGCTTCGCGGGATATTGAAGTCGAAAAAGGGCAAATTAAAGGCATCGCTCTTCCAGCTGCTCACCCAGCTCGACCTGGTTGCCAGCCATAAAAATAAAGGGACGCTGGAGTACTTAAAGGAGGCAAAAGTGCTGCATACTTACCAAACGTTGCACACAAACGTGGTAAAAGCATCTATGGTGATGTTTTTAGCTGAAGTTTTAAAGAATGCAATTCGGGAGGAAGAGGCAAACCGGCCAATGTACGAGTATTTAAAGGCCGGTTTAAACTGGCTGGACCTTCACGAGACGATAGCCAATTTCCATTTGTTGTTTTTGCTGAAATTATGCCGATATTTGGGGTTTCAGCCTGATGACTCTAATAAGAATTTTCCGTATTTCAATATGCTGGATGGGGTTTTCCAGGAATACAAGAGTAATGAATATTGTATTGAAGGTGAAAATCTCCAGGTTTTGCGGCAGTTCTTGGGCATAAATTTTGATGGCCTCTCAAGTATAAAACTAAACCAGACAAGCCGGACTAATTTCCTGAATATCCTTATTTTGTACTACGAATTACATATTGAAGGTTTTAGAAAGCCAAAGTCGCTTGCCGTCCTCAACGAAATCTTCAGCTAATGCGATTGCTCTTTGGCATAATTGCCTTTTTCTTATCTTTCCAAATATATGCACAGGAAATTCAGGTTTTCGATAAGGAAACCAATGAACCACTTCCTAATGTGGCCATTTATAATCCCGAAAAATCCAGGACAACACTTACCAATTTTGATGGTTTTGCAGATATTTCTAAATTCAGCACAAATGAAATCCTGATTTTTAAGCATATTTCCCACGATGAGGTGAGGATGAGAAAATTTGACATCATCAGGGAAAATCATTCGGTTTATTTGAACAGTAATGAGAATGAACTGGAGCAGGTAATATTGTCCATTTCCAAATTCGAGATGAGCAAGGAAGATATTCCGCAGAAAATAGTAACTGTAACTCCTGAAGATATTAAACTGTACACTCCGCAAACTTCAGCAGACCTTCTTGAAAATACCGGGCAGGTTTATGTTCAAAAGAGTCAGTTAGGCGGTGGAAGTCCCATGATTCGTGGCTTTGCGACCAACCGGCTATTAATTACGGTAGATGGTGTGAGGATGAATACCGCAATTTTTAGAAGCGGAAACCTTCAAAATGTAATTTCCATAGATCCGCTTGCTGTGGAGAGCAGCGAAATAATTATTGGCCCCGGCTCTGTGGTTTACGGCAGCGATGCTATTGGTGGGGTCATGAATTTTTACACGCTGCGCCCTGATTTTTCTTTCAACGGAAAAACTTCGGTTTCCGGAAATGCTTACTCGTGCTATGCTACGGCAAATAATGAAAAAACAGTGCATGCAGATGTGAATGTTGGGCGGCAAAAATGGGCCTCTAAAACTTCAGTTACTTATTCAGATTTTGGAGATCTTAAAATGGGAAAACATGGCCCTGAAGAATATTTGAGAACCGACTATGCAATTCGCCGGAATGGGGAGGATATCAAGGTAGAAAATCCAGATCCGCGGGTACAGAAACCTACGGGTTATAATCAGATCAACCTTTTGGAAAAGATTAAATTTATGCCCGACGGAAATTGGGATTTTAACCTGGGACTTATCTATTCCACAACTTCAGATTATCCGCGTTACGACAGGCTGTATAGGAAACGGGATGGGGTTTTACGATCTGCCGAATGGTATTATGGTCCCCAAAGCTGGTTTTTGGGGAATTTCAAAGTCAATAAAACCGGAAATGGAAAGGTGTACGATAAAGCCCAGTTTACTGCCGCTTATCAATATTTTGCTGAAAGCCGTAACGACCGGAATTTTGGTGAAGAAGTACTTTTTAATACCGAAGAAAATGTAGATGCCTACTCTTTTAACTTCGATTTTGAAAAGGGATTTCAGGAAAGTAAATTTTTCTACGGAATAGAATACGTGCTCAATAATGTGCATTCTGAAGGGGAAAGTAGACATATAATTTCCGGTGAAGTTAATCCAACCGCTTCCCGATATCCTGATAATTCTTCCTGGCAATCTTTTGCCGCCTACGGAAGTTATCAATGGAAAATACAGGAAAACCTGGCTTTTCAATCTGGGTTAAGGTATAACCGTGTAATTTTAAATGCAGATTTTGATGCCGGTTTTTATAATTTTCCTTTTGAAGAGGCAGATATTAATACTGGCGCGTTAACCGGAAGTGCCGGTATTAACTGGCAGCAAAACAACAATTTGAATTGGAGACTCAATTTATCCACCGCTTTTCGGGCACCGAATATCGACGATATTGGAAAAATTTTCGACTCCGAGCCCGGCGCGGTTATAGTTCCCAATCCCGATCTTGAACCCGAATATGCTTACAACGGCGAGCTAGGCGTGGACTGGACTCCGGTAGAAAATATTCAATTCGAAATTGCAGGATTTTACACCTATCTCGATAATGCCATGGTAAGGCGGGATTTTAGCCTGGATGGCGAGACCATTATAGATTACCAGGGAGAGCCAAGCCGTGTGCAGGCAATCCAGAATTCGGCTAGTGCTTACGTCTATGGATTTGAGGGAGGGATGAAAATTGATTTTTCAGTGGCTTTCAGGTTAACTTCCCAGCTCACTATTACTGAAGGAAAGGA
>NZ_JAVRHP010000148.1:0-4467 GCF_031846505.1 Autumnicola edwardsiae | reverse complement strand
TTCTTATCCATCAGGAATTTGACTCCGTCACAAGTCTGGCTCACTACAGAAGATTTACGCTTCATCATTTGCTCCAGGTTCACCTTAATATCCCCGGGAATATCGATCCCATGCTCTTTAAAGTGCTCTACAGCATCATGATAATGGTGAGAGGAATCCAGTAAAGCTTTACTTGGGATACAACCTACATTTAAACATGTACCTCCAAGGGTTGGGTATTTTTCTATGATTGCAGTTTTCATTCCCAATTGTGCGCAACGTATGGCCGCCACATAACCTCCGGGACCTGAACCTATTACCGCAACATCATATTTACTCATAATTCTATGTTTTTTATGTTGATTTTTTAACAAATTGGTCACAAAAGTACGACTATTCTCTTCAATGAACAACGTTGCAGAGCGGCTTTGTAAAATTTTAAGAACTACTGTGTTGGCTACAACTACTTAATTATGTAATTAGTGAAAAATACTTAATAATATAAGTGTTTTTCAAATGGAGACATCTCTTTCTGACATATCCAAAAAGTAACTGAGGAACATCGAAAAAAAATTGTGGAAATAAATCATCTTTCTTCTTCACGTTTTTCCGGAAGAATATTAATACTTGCTCATTTTTGTTTAAAATCGTAACATTACAGGCTAAACAGGTAAAGAGAGAGTACATAAAGCACTGAAGGGGTTATTTTTTACATAACGAGCCGTTCTTGCTACAATAAATATTTCTCTCACCTACACTCAAGAAACCCTAAACACCTGATGGAAAACGAAAATACCTCCTTTAAAAATGAAAAAATCGAAAAAAACAGGGAGCTGAGTATTGGGGAAGCAATGATCCCGGTCTTTGCACTTATTGCCATGCTGGCTTTTAATGTTTTTGTTTTTAAAGATGCGGCGCTTGATGGTTCCAATCAGTTTATTCTTCTTTTGGGTGGTGCCGTTGCAGCAATTGTAGGTTACTTTAATAAGGTAGACTATGATAAAATGATAGATGAAGTTGCCGGAAATATACAGAGTACCACAGGGGCAATTTTAATTCTATTAATGGTTGGTGCACTTGCCGGAACCTGGATGGTGAGCGGCATTATACCCACCATGATTTATTATGGACTTCAAATTCTTAATCCGACTATATTCCTGGCCGCTTGCGTGATTATTTGTGCTGTTATCTCTGTCGCCACGGGAAGTAGCTGGACCACCTCGGCTACCGTGGGGATTGCGCTTATAGGAATTGCCGAAGCATTAGGAATTTCTGTAGGAATGACTGCGGGGGCTATTTTATCTGGTGCTTATTTTGGAGATAAACTTTCTCCGTTAAGCGATACTACCAACCTGGCACCTGCCATGGCCGGGACAGATTTGTTTACCCACATCCGATATATGACCCTCACCACAGTGCCGACAATTATTATTACACTTATTATTTTTGTAATTATAGGGTTTAATATTGATACTTCAGGAACTACCGATACTTCTGCTATTTTAGGTTCTATAGAAGAATCTTTCAGGATTTCGCCCTGGCTCTTTTTAGTTCCGGTAATAGTTATTGCTCTAATTGTAAAAAAGACATCGCCTTTAATTGCCCTTTTAATCGGAACTTTACTGGGAGCCCTTGCCGCACTGATTTTTCAGCCAAATATTGTTGCACAAATCGCGGGTACCGAAAATCTTGATTTTATAAGTGGTTACCGGGGAATTATGCAAGCCATTACTGTAGATACCGCAGTAGAAACCAGTAACGAAAACTTGAACGATCTTTTCTCTTCCGGTGGAATGGCCGGTATGCTGGGCACGATCTGGTTAATTATCTGCGCCATGGTCTTTGGAGGGATAATGGAAGCCATTGGCGCGCTGGCAAGAATCAGCAAAGCGCTTTTAGATATGTTCAATACCGTTTTCGGGTTGTTTGCAAGTACGGTTTTTAGCTGTCTTGCGCTTAATTTAACTGCTTCAGATCAATACCTCGCTATTGTTGTGCCGGGAAAAATGTTTGCCCAGGCATACCGGGATAAGGGACTTGCTCCTGAAAATTTAAGCCGGTCCCTGGAAGATTCAGGAACCGTAACGTCGGTACTAGTTCCATGGAATACCTGCGGCGCATATCATAGTGGTGTTTTAGGTGTACCTGTACTTTCTTATTTTGGCTATGCATTCTTCAATTACCTGAGTCCGTTTATGACCCTCATATTTGCTGCTTTTAACATAAAAATCAGGGAATTAAAGGAGAAATCTGTCGCATAAAAAATTCAAACTTCCTAATTTCACAGTGGTTTTCAGGTGAAATAGAATTATTCTATTTTATATTTTAATCATCATAATGAAATCCTATTATCTCATAAAGAATTAAAATTTCAAATCCTTTATTTATTGCACTCATTCTCTAAATTTGCAGCAGATTTAAAAAACAAAAACAAACTTTAAAAATCAATTATACTATGGCATTAGTAGGAAGAAAATTTCCAAATTTAAGCGTTAACGCAATGAATGATATGGGCGACACTTTTAAGATCAACATTCTTGAAGAAGCTCAGAAGAATAACAAAAAAGTACTTCTTTTTTGGTATCCCAAGGATTTTACCTTCGTTTGCCCTACAGAACTTCACGCTTTTCAGGAAGCAATGGAAGAATTTGAAAAAAGAAATGTAATGGTAATAGGTGCGTCCTGTGATACTCCCGAGGTTCATTTTGCATGGCTTAATACACCTAAGGACAATGGAGGGATTGAAGGAGTGACTTATCCAATTCTTGCAGATTCCAATAGAAACCTTAGCTCAAGATTAGGTATACTTGATATCTCTAACGAATCCTACGATGAGGAAACAGGAGATTTAACTGTAGAAGGTGACAATGTTACTTATCGTGCAACTTACCTTATAGACGAAGAAGGAACGATCTTCCATGAAGGTGTGAACCACATGCCACTTGGTAGAAACGTGAAGGAATTTCTTCGTTTAATAGATGCTTATACTCACGTACAGGAAAAAGGAGAAGTGTGTCCTGCAAACTGGGAAGAAGGTAAAGAAGGAATGAACGCAAACAGAGAAGGCGTTGCTTCTTACCTAAGCGTAAACTAAAAAAGGAGAAAGACTGTTATGGTAAAAGAAATAGAAAGCGATAATCTAAGCGAAATAGTTGCTGATAATGATACGGTTGTTGTGCAATACATGGCCGGATGGTGCGGTAACTGCCGGTTAATGAAGCCAAAGTTTAAAAAACTGGCTTCAGAAAACGAGAATGTAAAATTCTTAATGGTAGATGCCGAAAAATTTCCGGAGTCAAGAAAAATGGCTAACGTAAACAACCTTCCAACTTTTGCAACCTTTAAAAGTGGAACTTTCGTGAACCAGGTTCAAACCAACAAATTTGAACCATTAAAAGACTTAGTAAATGAAGTTACCGGTAATTAAACACCTTCAACGCAATAACGAAGTTGAAAAACTGGAAAACACCATTGAAGTATTGGAAAACTTCACCGAACACAGATCTGTTTCTGACGAGGAAATGGATGTAATTGGAGAATTACTTACCAATCTTTGTGGAGCCGTTGAGGTTCATAAAATGATAGAAAATGGCGATTCTGAAATGGACGCTGCAAATAATTTTGTGAAAAAAGTATTAGGTTCTATAGATAAGTAGACCGCTTTTTATCATGAAAACACAAGTTGAAAAAAGGCTGCTTTTAGTTAAAAGCAGCCTTTTCTGTTTTATGATAATTTTAGTATTACTCAAAGAGTTTAATCCTAAATTTATGTTTCAAAAAAAATTACTTATGTCACAGATAACTTTCAAGGGAGAAAAAGTCACAACTTACGGTGATCTTCCTGCCAAAGATGAAAGAGCCCCACATTTTGAATTGGTAAAATCAGACCTTTCCACAGCGACTTTAAATGATTTTAAAGGAAAACGTGTGGTCATGAATATATTTCCAAGTATAGACACAGGAGTGTGTGCAACTTCTGTAAGAAACTTTAACCAAAGAGCTTCAGATTTAAAAAACACTGTTGTACTCTGTATTTCCAGAGACTTACCCTTTGCACAACAGCGATTTGTGAATGATGAAGGCCTGGAGAACGTAATCAACTTATCAGATTTTAAAGAGAGAAATTTCGGAAAAGATTATGGACTTGAAATGTTGGATGGCCCACTTGAAGGCCTCCTCTCGCGTGTGGTCATTGTTCTGGATGAAAACGGAAACGTAATTCACAGCCAACAAGTACCGGACATTGCTGAGGAACCTGATTATCTTGCTGCGCTAAAAACACTCTTATAATGAGAGATAGTTTCCTCGGAAAACGTATTAGAGGAGGAGGCTATGCAATGAAGGGTGCCTGGTTGTTGTTAAGACATGAACCAAGCATCCAGGTGCAATTTGCAATAGCAATTGCTGTGACTGTTGCAGGATTTTATTTTGATATTACCAGGACAGAATGGCTTTTCCAGATCACCGCTATTGGATTGGTAATGGGGG
>NZ_JAVRHP010000147.1:0-4634 GCF_031846505.1 Autumnicola edwardsiae | reverse complement strand
TCACGGTTATGAGAGGCTGAAACAAGTCTAGCATGACAATCCGAAAACTACAAGCCAATAATTGCCATTTTTTGAGGTATTTCTTTTTTCTAATTCGAATGTAAAGGCGTCTCGACTCCGCTTCGACGTGACATTCCGAACAAAAAGATATTACAGTCAAACCATTGGCACATTTCCAAATTTTCACATCAACACATTTTCACATCAATACATCCCCACATTAACAAATCTTCAAATCAGCACATTTTCAAATCCCCTTCACTCGTTAAATTCTTGTTATTTACAAACCTCTTAACTCCATTCCCTTCAGGAAAATTGGATATTTAGGAAAATCAAGAGAAAATGGACCTTAATAATAAAATAGCAATAGTAACAGGAGCCAGCAGCGGTATTGGAAGGGCCATTGCAAAGAAACTTTCTAAGGAAGGTTGCCAGGTAGCCCTCGCCAGCCGCAGTGTTGATAAACTGAAGGAATTACAAGGGGAACTGGAAAACAAAAGTATGGTTGTGGAGATGGATGTAAGCCTTACAGATAGTGTGGCCAACGGATTCAAACAGGTCGTAAAAGAATTTGGCGGAATCGATATACTGGTAAATTCAGCAGGTGTTATGCCGCTTACGTATCTTAAAAACCGGCACCTGGACGAATGGCTGCAAACTGTAGAAGTTAATTTAAAAGGTTGTTTAAGGTGTATTTACTCCGTGCTTCCGCATATGAAAAAGCAGAAAAACGGACATATTATCAACATCGCCTCAGTAGACGGAAAAGAGATTTTTGAAGGTGGTGCGGTTTATGGCGCTTCAAAAGCAGCAGTTATCGCCCTTTCCAAAGCTATGCGCATGGAACTTTCGCCGGAATTTAATATTCGCGTTACCGCGATAGAACCGGGAACAGTTGCCACGAATCTTCGGGAAGATATTACAGACCAGGAATTGCTGGATGATAAAGATTATGGTGGTGATGAAGCAAAACTGGATACTGAAAATATTGCCGATGCTGTTTTTTACGCAATATCGCAACCCGATAGTGTGAATGTTAACGAACTACTAATCAAGCCGACAGGAAAAGCATAATTAAAATAAATACTAATCTAAAATTCGATAAATATGAGTGATGTAGTAATAAAAACAGGAGAAAAACTGGTATCAAGAGGTAGTGACCTCGTGGCAATGGGCGGAAAACTTCTTGCAAAAGCCACAGCCTTTAAAGTTGGAAAAACCCTTGCCACCCGTGGCGGAGTAATAGGCGTGGGAGTTGCAGCAGCAGCGGGTGTAGGCTACCTGGCGTATCAATACGTGCAAAATAACAGCGACGAGATCAACGACAAAAAGAAAAAGTTCAAAAATAAACTTAGCAAGAAGAAAAAGGATCTTAGCGGAAACTATAAAGGGATAAAAGGAGATAAAAAGATTGTGGTTTAATTCTTCAGTCTTAGTACTACTATAGCAGGCAGTCCAAAAAAGCAACTATTTGAGTCCGTTTAATGTTTTCGAGGTTTGTAGTGTTTTCTATACTTCAAACAACCGGAATTACACTAGCGAACCGATAATTGCCATTTTTGGGCTGCCTCTTTTTTTATTCAGGATTCAGTATCTTTAGGGAATAAACCTTCGCTTCCATGAAAAAAGTATTACTGATTTTGTTCGTGTTTTCCATCACTTTGCCTTCTGTTTCCCAGGAGAAACAACCTGCCGAAATAGAGATCAAAAAAGGAAAAATCCGGGGTTATTATGATGCTGAAAAAGATCTTTCCATCTACCTGGGAGTTCCTTTTGCACAACCCCCTGTAGGAAAATTGCGATGGAAGGCTCCGCAGGAGCTCGAAAACTGGGAAGGAGTTAAAGAGACCACGGCGTTTGGACCGTCACCAATACAGGCAAGGGTTTTTGACGATATGATCTTCCGCAGCAATGGCAAAAGCGAAGATTGTCTCTATCTTAACGTTTGGACACCTGCCAAAAGAGGCACTGCAAAACTTCCCGTGCTGGTCTACTTTTACGGAGGCGGATTTGTGGCCGGCGACGCATCTGAACCGCGGTATGACGGTGCTGCCATGGCCCAAAAAGGGATTGTGGCGGTAACAGTAAATTACCGACTCAATATTTTCGGTTTTTTTGCCCATCCTGAACTTAGTGAGGAGGCGGAATATAATGCTTCGGGGAATTACGGGCTCCTTGACCAACATGCGGCTTTACAGTGGGTGCAGGACAATATTGCGGCCTTTGGCGGTGATCCCGAAAAAGTGACAATTGCCGGAGAATCTGCCGGTTCCATCTCTGTAAGTGCGCAAATGGCCTCTCCCCTTTCCAAAGAGCTTATCGCTGGTGCTATTGGCGAGAGTGGTGCGGCAATTAAGCCTACACTTGCACCCGTTCCTTTAGCTGAAGCTGAAAAAACCGGAGCTGAATTTGCCGAAAAACATAAATACAGTTCTATTGAAGAAATGAGAGCTGCAAGCACTTCTGAAATTTTTGATGATTATCAGGAATCAGGAGCTTTCAGGTTTTCCAGTGTTATTGACGGTTACTTCTTACCGGAAACACTTCCGGAAATATTCAGAAAAGGCAATCAGGCACAAATCCCGCTGCTCTTGGGATGGAATTCTGCTGAAATTCCCGGTACAGCCTTTATGCAGGGACAATCCTATTCCGAAGAAAATTATATTTCGAAGGTAAAAGAAGCTTATCCTGAAAACTATGAAGAAGTACTAAAGCTGTATCCCCACAGTTCTGCAGATGAAATTGAAAAATCTGCCACCGCCTTAGCTTCCGACAGGTTTATCT
Source organism: Autumnicola edwardsiae (assembly GCF_031846505.1). Taxonomy (NCBI): domain Bacteria; kingdom Pseudomonadati; phylum Bacteroidota; class Flavobacteriia; order Flavobacteriales; family Flavobacteriaceae; genus Autumnicola; species Autumnicola edwardsiae. The sequence continues at coordinate 1,850 of NZ_JAVRHP010000147.1, read as the reverse complement.
CCTACAGCACCTGGAAATGGTTTGATCTGCACCGCAAAAACAGCGACCAACCGGTTTACCGCTATCTTTACAGCAAAGTTAGGCCTCCAATTCGCAATGATGAGAATGCTTCACAACAGGAGCCTATTGGTGCCCCACACGCGGCAGAAATTGAATATTTTATGGGCAATCTCGACCTTATCGACACTTTTAATTGGACAGAAGACGATTTTCAGGTTTCAGCTACCATTATGCAATATTTGGCAAATTTCATTAAAACCGAAAATCCAAACGGAGAGAATTTACCCGAATGGCCTGCTGCAAAAGCTGCTGACTCTACACCGCCGGTAATGATCATCGACACACAATCTGAAGCCAGAGATGCACAAAATGATGAGCGATATTTATTTCTGGACAGCGCCTACGGGAATACGCAGTAAATTTTGGGGCGTTATAAGAGCTGACAAACAGGCAAACTTACCCCAGCCTCATCTAAACTAAAATTAGAGGCAAATTTATAGTTGGTATTATTCAATGCGCGCACCGAACAATATATTTAGGTGTTTGCGGTTAATACACCCTTGATCCCTAATGGTTTGGCTAAAACTCTACCTCTGTTAAACCTGGTTTACCCGCGATGGTTCTATTTCTGCAAATTCAAACTTCAGCTTTTCTATGACTTCTCTACAATCGTTAAACATAGCCGGGGCTTAGTTAAAGATGTTAAAAAATCTTTGAACCCGAAATAGATTCAGTTAACTTTAAACTAATCTGAACATTAAAAAAAAATTAGCTATGAAATACAAAACACTCGGAAAAACCGGTCTGTTAGTATCAGAACTCTGTCTTGGTACAATGACATTTGGAGCCAAAGGAAGATTTGCACCTATAGGGGGCGTCCAGCAAAAAGAGGCTGACGACCTGGTAAAGCAGGCTTTTGATGCCGGAGTAAATTTTATTGACACTGCAAATGTCTATTCTGAAGGAGTTTCAGAAGAAATGACAGGGCAGGCACTGCGCAACACCAGTATTTCGCGGGATTCTGTTATACTTGCCACAAAAGTAAGGGGCACAATGGGAGAGGGGCCTAACCAGAAAGGACTTAGTAGAAAACATATATTTGACGAGGTGGAAGCCAGTCTTAAAAGGTTAAAAACAGATTATATAGACCTTTATCAGATTCATTCTAATGATCCTCTCACTCCTGTTGATGAAACCCTGCGCGCCCTCGACGACCTGGTGAAGAGCGGGAAAGTGAGATACATTGGTGCCAGTAATCTTGCAGCCTGGAAATTAATGAAAGCATTAGATTACAGCTACTACAATAATGTAGAACGCTTTGCTTCACTGCAGGCATATTACACCATTGCCGGTCGCGACCTGGAGCGGGAGATTATTCCGTTGCTGGACGATCAACAGGTAGGACTTATGGTCTGGAGTCCATTAGCGGGAGGTTTGCTTAGCGGAAAGTACAGCCGTGAAGACGAAAAGAAGTCTGGAGGAAGACGTGACAAATTTGATTTTCCTCCTGTTGATAAAGACAAAGCCTTCGATATTTTAGACGTCCTGAAGCCTATGGCAGAAAGCAAAGGATTTTCTGCGGCCCAGTTGTCTATAGCCTGGCTTTTACATCAATCGGCTGTAACAAGTGTAATCGTAGGCGCAAAAAATGCTGACCAGCTAAGCCAGAATTTGAAATCTACAGAAGTAAAATTCACCTCTGATGAACTGGAAAAACTGGATGAAATAAGCGCGCTAAATTCCGAATATCCGGGATGGATGCTAGAACTCACAGGACAGGACAGACAATTGTAATCAATTAATAAAAAGATGAAATAACGGGAAGTCATAGAAATTCTCTTAAGCTCCCG
>NZ_JAVRHP010000146.1:0-4746 GCF_031846505.1 Autumnicola edwardsiae | reverse complement strand
AAGATTTCATAATATTCGTTTTAGATTTACTTCCCATAGAGCCGTCCGCTGTTACCATTTTTTGTTGCTGATACATTTTCAAGAATTGGAATAAATAAGGACTTATAAAAAGGAGGCACGACTGGCTTATGCAGTCCGTTTAATTTCCAATTATTGGTATTTTGCTTTCAAAAAAAGGTAGGGACAGCGGCGGTGCGGGAGTAGGTGTAAATGCTTTTGTGAAGTACCAAAACATAGGAAGCGGGACTAAATGATTAAATGGAATTCCGATGAAGCGGACTCCGTTCACGATTTCGTATTGGAATGGAGTGCGCTTCCCGGCAGCGCGGGAAGGGCAAACGAAATGGAAAGCAGAAATTGGGGATGGTGTCCATGACCTTTACAGGGAAGCTCTTTGCCCGGAATGCAGCTTTTCGCGAAATGGAGTGGCAATGTGCTCACCGGGTTACGAAAACCGGTTACTCTTGTTATGTAGGATTCAAAACGGACTTGACTTTAAAGATGTAGATTGGGAATGGAGCGTTCTTGCCTTTTTTTCTGGCAGGGTCAGCGCAATGGAAATTGTAATCTTTGAAGTCAAGACCTTTGTAAGGAAGTGCTTTTCCCAGAATGGAGCTTTTTCTGCGGAATGTAGGGGAATAGGCTTACTAGGATTCTTCCTAAGACGTTCCAAATAAATCCTTTTTGTTGAAGATAAAAAATCGTTTAAGGCACTGGATAAAGCTTTAATGACATTCAACCATTTCATAGACAGCATCGAATAATCCAGGCGCTTCTGTTAGAATTTTGTCGAATAGATTTTTCAATCTTAGCATTATTACGAATAATACCCTTGGCCATAAACGCTAATTCCTCTGGATCAGCCCCAGAGGAATTGGAAGATCAGACAGAGTTAATTTACAGACTCAAAAGTTAATTTAGAATTACATCTTCTGAAAAAATATAGCCTGTAAAGTTTTAATACTTGCCTGAAAACTGGAGTATTCAAAACTGGCATTGAGAATATCATTTGCCTCCATAAGCCATGGATCCGGTGCATCGGGCACTGAAAAACCTGAGAGGGGATTGACTTTTGGCAAGAGCTTAATTAGAACAACTATTTTTTATTGTATTAGGTTTTTACAGGATTTTGACAGCAATTTATAACCCACTGTTATACTTTTATTCATATTAATAAAAAAGGAGCATGGTGATTGATAGAATGAAAATTGCGCAACGTATTAAAGGTTTGAGATACCAGTCCAGATATTCTCAGCAGTATATAGCAGATAAATTATTTATTAGTCAGGCAGCATACTCTCTCCTGGAGAATGGTCAGAATTGTATTGCATTGGACCATATTATCAGGCTTAGCTGCATATACCACAAGACTACCGACTTCCTTTTACTTGGAAAAGAATCAGAACACTTAAGCTAATTTTAAGCCATTCTTTAGGAAGAAGGTAAGCTATTTTTCAGGTAATCAGCATGAATACTGTTGCTATGCATTTGAGTCTGAAAGTGAATCTTTCCGCCGGGCCTTGTTCTTTTGCTGGAATTCTGAAGGTGTGATCTTATAAGATTCTTTAAAAACCTTTGAAAAATAACTTTTATTACTGAGTCCCACGCTGTTGGCTACTTCAGAGACATTAAAATCTGTATGTAATAATAAATTTCTCGCAATGTCCAAACGGGTCTTATGAATGAATTTATTGACCGTACTGTCGAACAACATCTTGAAACCGTATTGCAGTTTGTTAACGTTCAAACCAACTTCTTTAGCTATTTCTTCCACGCCGGGACTTTCAGCAATTTGTTCTTCAATATAATCAACAGCCCGTTGAACTTGTTCTACTTCAGAGGTACGTAATAGTCGGCTTCTATCTCCATCTTCCTGGCTATCCAGATAAAGAATAATTTGCTTTATCAGGATTTGGTAAGCAACGCCTTCAAGATAGATCTTCCGTAGATAATCTACTTCTCCAAAATCATACATCTTCTTAAACAGATTTGCCAGGTCCAGGCTAAGATGATCTCTATAATAAAATTTCTTCTTTGCCTCTACATCTTCAAAAAGGGCTTTTAAATCTCCTTTTAAGTTTTTTAATTCACAGCCCCTTTTTTCGCTGAAGATCTTTCGGTTAATCTCCAGACTATGTATCCTAGTATGTTCATCTGCCTTAAAATTTAAGATATGACCAGTCTCTGATTCACTGGCAACAATAGCGGTTTGATACTTTTCTATATGGTGCCCGTCTTCCTTATCATCCTGAAAATGGTGCTCTATAAATCCCTCCAGCACATAAAGAAATTTTAGAGGATGTACCTCATTAACACTAAAGCATACCTGGGTATCTTGTTTAAAAGTACAATCGTACAGCAAAACTCCGAGTCCGCCCTCTGTATCAATTCCGGTTATAAAACCAGATCCAACTTTAGGAGGAAGGTGAAGTGTGTATTCCTCACATTTTTTTTCAAATTTTACATTAAGAGCTTCGGCCAAATCATGAATTACATGACTCGCCGACATAGACCTTAAATCAAGAGTTTTCATAGTCTAGTATTAATCTTTTAAAAGTAGTATTTATTTCCTGAACGTCACAAAATCGGAATAATTATCCGGGTTAAAAAGTTTTTCCAGTTTTAAATTCGGTTTAGAAGTCAGCAAAATTGAATTCTTCCAAGACCTTTTTAAGGAGGCATTTCTTGAGATGAAGATTTTTCTGTAGAATGGCAGGGGGACGTATTCTATGCAGAACCTCTAATTTTGCAAAATAAATATTTATTCCTAGAAGCAGAGATTTCAATAATAAATAAAAAATTGAGAAATAGGTTTTAATAGAATCTTTCATTAATTTTAACAACTCTTTAAAATTTGTTGGATTCTAAAATAACACCAAGAGTTGAAAAATTATATGTCATATAACAATAGAAACCATACGAATAAGGAACTTCAGGAATTATCCGATCTAAATAAAAGCAGAAAATTATTACGCACCGTTTTTGACACCACTAACCAGGCCATAGCAGTATTTGAAACCATTTATAATGAGGATTCCACTATTAAGGATTTTAAGTTTATTGAAGTAAATAAAATATTAATGGACATGTACTTGGATACTAATCCTTTGGGAAAAACGTATCTGGAAACTTCTCAGTATGGAGTTAAAATGGGAATATTCGAGGCCTTCAAAAATACAATGGAATCGGGACAGGCTATAGATAAAGAATTCCACTTTGATAAGGATGGGAATAGTAGATGGTTCCGCATGACTGCGAAGCCTCAAGATAATCTTTTAATAGCTGCTATAGAAGATATTAGTCTCCGTAAAATCGAAGCTGAGAAATTGAAGGAGGATATTAGGTTCAAACAAAATCTGGCAGAGGCATCACCGGAAACAATTCTAATTATCAATCTTAGCAGTTACTGCGTTCGGTATATAAACAACCACATTTTTCCTGAAGCAGGAATGACCAAAGAGAGAATTCAAGGAACACCGCTTTTAGAAGTGCTTCCTTTCATTCATCCACAGGATCGGAATAAGATTGTCAATATGCATAAAAAATTAGTAAAAGCTGCTGACGATGAAGTTATAGAAATTGAATTACGACTAAAATTAAGAAATGCCTCTTGGGAATGGTTTAATATCCGCGGCAAAATTTTTGAACGCCAAAATGCTAATTGGGTGGAAGAATATATTCTTATAGTTAGAAATATTACCGAATATAAAAGCACCCAAGAAGCTTTATTCAAAGCTGAAAGACTTTCCATTCAGGGAGAAGTTGCGCGTATCTTCGCTCATGAATTACGAAATCCTTTAGCTAGTATTCGCATGGCAACAGATATTTTAAATAATAAACTAGATGTTGAGCAAAAGAAAAAAATTGAAAATTATTTAGAAATTCTCTCCAGAAGTACAAAAACAATAGACAACCTGATAGGTAATTTACTAAATGCTTCCAATTATTCCCCTGCAGTACTGGTAAAAGAAAACCTTGTTGAAATTATAAACGACACTCTCAATAAAGCTTCCGATAGAATCTATCTTGCCGGAATAAAAGTTGTTAAAGGGTATGAGGAACCTGCTTATATTCTTGCTGATAAAGAAAAATTTGTCATTGCATTGCTGAATATAATAGTCAATGCCACTGAAGCCACGATACCCAATGAAGGAATATTAGAAATAAAAATAAAGAAACATCTTACTGAAAGTGTCCTAAGTATCCAAGATAACGGGTACGGATTAAAGCAACCCGAAATAGATCGCTTATTTGATGCCTTTTATACCAGTAAAGAAACCGGAGTGGGTGTAGGTTTAACCTCAGTAAACAATATTCTTGAAGAACATGATGCACAAATAAAAGTAAAGAGCACTCCTAACGAAGGCACTTGTTTTGAAATATTTTTTCAGAATGATCTTTTATAAAAGTTATCTATAAAAATTCACTAATTTTTCAATACTACTCCAACCTTACATCTTGCACTACCTACAACGTTTCGATGTTCAAAACTTGAATACTCAAAGGCAATTAATGGGATTTAGGATGCTGGTATTACCTTAAAATTTCTGAAATAGATCGCTATTTTGACAATAAAAAATCTAGTTTAAGGTACTGGATAAACTTTGAATGGCATTAAGAAAAGTAGAATGCCGATTGAATTAGAACCCAAAAAATATTTTCTAGCCCGGATTATTGATAATGTAACCTTTTTTCGGCCTTGTTCTTTGTGTTTAATTTACTGCGTAACGAATGCATATCCGATGA
>NZ_JAVRHP010000145.1:0-4747 GCF_031846505.1 Autumnicola edwardsiae | reverse complement strand
GCAATGTGATAGCTGGACTTTAGTGCGCCTTCACTGGTTTCCAGAATTTCAGCAATTTCCCGGTACTTTAAATCTTCAAAATATTTCATATTAAAAACCTGCTGCTGTTTAGCGGGAAGGCTGTTAATGGCTTTTTGCAGTTTAAGCTGGATCTCATTTCCGTTAAAATAGACATCGCTTTCCAGGTTCGCAATAATCTGGTCTTGTAATTCCTGGGACGAAATATGATTCTTACGTGCTTTTTTGTTTAGAAATGTAATAGACTCGTTAGTGGCTATTCTATACATCCAGGAAAACAATTGACTTTCTCCTTTAAAGTTACCAATATTTTTGAAAATTTTAATAAAGGTATTCTGCAGAATATCATCTGTATCATCGTGATTCTTCACAATATTACGAATATGCCAGTATAACCGTTCTTTATATTCAGATACAAGTTCTCTAAAAGCTTCCTGGGCGGTAGCCTTATCCTTCAGGCGTTCTATAAATTCCCTTTCAGATAGTTCCAATCTGCTTTAAGTTTGCTGAAATTTAGAAAATGAGGTCATAAAACGGTAAAGATATAGAAAAAGTTATATCCGGTAAAGGTGGAATAATTCTAATTATTGTAGGAAAATTTTGTCTAAACATGACTTTTTAGTCGTTTAAAGACATTTTTTCCTGTTTAAAAGCATTTTTTTCTTGGAATAATGGAATTAAGTTTTATCTTTATCCCAACAAAATAAAAGAAAAGTCTTTTTTTGCCCCAAATAAATCAGACTTAATTGAGTTATTTTCATTTGCCCCAAAATGGGAATAACCTTTAAAAATGGACGAACCTACTTCGTCCATTTTTTATTTGTAGTAATTTCTGAAAAAGATATTAGTGGAGTTAATCAAAGGACTGCATTTCTACAAGTTTCTGGTAATTACCACCCTTTGCCAAAAGTTCTTCGTGCCTGCCTTGTTCCACGATTTGTCCTTTTTGCATTACCACAATCTTGTCTGCATTCTGTATAGTGGATAGCCTGTGGGCAATAACAATGGAGGTTCGGTTCTTCATCATGTTTTCCAGGGCCTTTTGTACAAGTTTTTCGCTCTCTGTATCAAGTGCGGAAGTTGCCTCATCAAGGATCATTATTGGTGGATTTTTAAGTACCGCCCGGGCAATGGATAATCGTTGTTTTTGTCCGCCACTCAATTTATTCCCACTGTCGCCAATGTTTGTGTCCAGCTGGAGTGGTAGATCTTTTACAAATTCCCAGGCGTTTGCCACTTTTAGCGCATCAATAATTTCCTCTTCTGTAGCACTCTCTTTTCCAAGCGCGATGTTATTTCTAATGGTATCATTAAATAAAATAGAATCCTGTGTGACTAGCCCCATTAGTCCTCGTAAGGAAGCTTTGGAAATGTCCCTGATGTCTTTCCCATCAATATAAATAGCGCCATTATTTACATCGTAAAAACGGGTAATAAGATTGGCAATGGTAGATTTTCCGCTACCAGATTGCCCTACAAGGGCTACGGTTTCACCAACTTTTACTTCCAGTGAGAAATTCTTCAGGACCTTTTCTTTCTCATATTGAAAAGAAATGTTTTCTATGACAATGTCAGAATCAAAAGAAGTTTTATTTACAGCATCAGGTTTGTCTTTAAGATTAGTTTCAGTTTCAATAATTTCCAGGATCCGCTCGGCACTGGCATTTCCTTTTTGAATACTATAAGTTGCCTTTGAAATTGCTTTTGCCGGAGTGAGGATATTGTACGTGAGCACAAGAAAACCAATAAAAGTAGAGGCATCCATAGATCCTTCAATCAACACCATGTTTCCTCCAAACCACAGAATTACTGTAATTACCACTACTCCTAAAAATTCGCTTAAAGGAGATGCAAGGTCCTGCCTGTGCAGTAATGAATTTAGAATCCGGTTTAATCTGTTCGTACTGTTGGTGAATTTTGTTCTGAACCTATCTTCTGCATTAAAACCCTTGATGATCTTAAGGCTGGAAAGTGTCTCTTCTACCAGGGAGAGAAAATTAGCGTTTTCCTGTTGTGCGCTTGTAGATTTTGCCTTAAGTTTTTTACCTATAGAAGAAATCAATAATCCGGAAATTGGTAGAAATATAAAAACAAACAGCGTTAACTTCGGACTTATAGCGATCATCGCAAAAAGGGTGAAGATAAGCGTGAGCGGTTCTTTTATAAACATTTCCAACATGCTTAAAAAAGAAGACTGGATCTCCTGCACATCACTGGTAATGCGCGAGATAAAATCACCTTTTCGTTTTTCAGAAAAAAAGGAAATAGGAAGTTCTACAATTTTGTAATAAATTTTATTCCTTATATCACGCAGCATCCCATTGCGGACATTGGCGATAAAATACATTGCCAGGTAGTTGAAAAAATTCTTGAGAAGGAATAAAACGACAACAGCTACACAAATGGTAATTAATGCAGAAATCTGGCCATGTTCTTCAATCCTTTGATTTAAAAAATAGTTGGCATAATCACTTCCAAAATCTTTTAATCCTGAAAAGCTGCCGTCCCAGTCAGGTTCTGTTAATACTGGTTCTTCCTCCTGGAAAAGAACCTGAAGCATTGGAATAAATGCAAGAAAAGAAAGGGTGCTGAAAAGTGCATAAAAAATATTGGAAATGATATTCAGTATCGCAAAACGCTTATAGGGTTTTGCGAACTGAAGTATCTTCTTAAAATAACTCATAAGCGCGTAGGGGCTAGCCTATTTGAAGTTCTTTCTTAATTCTGGAAACTTTATCGGCTAATTCCTGATTTACTTTTTCGTGATTGTTAACTTTATCAAGATCAGCATTTACGCTGATGTAGAATTTAATTTTTGGTTCTGTACCACTTGGTCTTGCTGCGATTTTCGTGCCGCCTTCTGTGTAATAAATAAGAACATTGGATTTTGGTAAATCAATGTTCTCTTCAGTATGATCCTGAAGGTTTCGTGCAGTGGAAGATTGGTAATCCTCTATTAATACTACTTTTTCCCCATCTATTTCCTGCCATGGATTCTCACGAAGATCAATCAACATCTGCTTAATTTCCTGCTCTCCTTCAATACCCTTTTTCACTAAAGAAATCAATTCTTCGCGGTACAGGCCATATTCAGTATAAAGTTCAAGTAATTTTTTATAAAAGGAGCTACCTTCTTCCTTCATTTTCGCAGCGATTTCGCAAGCCAGAAGTGTAGACGTAACAGCGTCTTTATCCCTTACAAAATCTCCCACCATATAACCAAAACTTTCTTCCCCACCTCCTATAAAATCAAGCTCAGGATGATCTTTTATCAGTTTCGCGATCCATTTGAACCCGGTAAGGACTTCGTGGTACTCTACGTTGTAAGATTCAACTATGTTTTTAAGCATAGGAGTAGAAACAATTGTGGAGGCAACAAATTCGTTACCCTTTAATTTGTTTTCCTTTTTCCATTGCTCCAGCAGGAACCAGGTCATTACGAGCATGGTTTGGTTGCCGTTTAGCAGGATCATTTCGCCATTAAGGTCGGGAACTGCAATTCCCAGCCGGTCACAGTCGGGATCTGTACCAATTACAATATCTGCACTTTTCTCTTTCGCAAGATCCAGCGCCATTTTTAAAGCTTCCGGCTCTTCAGGATTTGGAGATTTTACCGTAGGGAAATTCCCGTCCGGTTCTTTTTGTTCCTGAACGACATTTACGTTTGTAAAGCCCGCTTTTTCAAGCACACCTGGAACCAGTGTAATCGAAGTTCCGTGAAGGGAAGTAAATATTATGCCCAGATTTTCTTTTGCTGAAGCTGAAGTATGAAAACTGCCATTTTTAACAGATGCTTTAGAAAATGCTTTATCAATTTCAGTATCAATTTCGTGGATCAATTCCTGCTTAGCATCAAAATTTACTTCACTGTATTCCAGGCTATTGATAAGGTCTACCACCTGTTTGTCCTGTGGTGGCACTAATTGTCCGCCGTCCTGCCAATACACTTTATAGCCATTATATTCCGGCGGATTGTGGCTTGCGGTTAAAACTATTCCGCAGTGACAATCAAGGTATTTTACCGCAAAAGAAAGTTCCGGAGTAGGTCTAAGGTCTGAAAATAAGTAAACTTCAACTCCATTGGCAGAGAAAACCTCTGCGACTACTTTGGCAAGTTCTTTACTGTTATTCCGGCAGTCATACGCAATGGCGGCCTTTGGTTGTTCCCCTGTAAATTCCTTTTTCAGGAAATCTGCGAGTCCCTGTGTATTTTTTCCGAGGGTATATTTATTGATCCTGTTTGTCCCAACACCCATAATGCCACGCATCCCGCCGGTACCAAATTCAAGGTTCTTGTAGAAACTTTCTTCCAGTTCCTTTGGATTATTTTCCAGAAGGTTATGGATCTCATTTTTTGTTTCCTCATCAAAAACATCAGTAAGCCAGGCTTCAGCTCTGGAGCGTATTTCAGGTTTTATCTGTGACATATCATAAAAATTTTCTTTAACAAAAATAAGGATTATATCCCGTAAACAATCTAAAAATTTCCTGTGGTTTTGTTAATTAAATAACGCTCTTTCTCTCTTTTTGACCTGAGAATGAGCTCACCCAGAAAACCTGCCAGAAAAAGCTGGCTACCAATTATCATTACAGTCAAGGCAATATAAAACCACGGGTTAGAAGTAACAAGAACGTTGGGAAGGCCGTGGTACAATTTGTAGAGCTTGGAAATACCAATCCACCCGGCAGAAATAAAACCAACTATAAACATGAGAACCCCCAGTGCGCC